>CAUJGC010000124.1 GCA_963169075.1 Myxococcota bacterium | reverse complement strand
CCTCGATCTCGACGACGTCGAGCCTGCTACCCACGCCGTCCCCCTCGACCTCCTCCTCCGCGAAGACCGCGTCGTCTCCACCCTCACCCGCGACGAGGTCCTCCAGAACGCACCCGCCCAGGAAGACGGCATGTTCCGCGTCCCCCGCGCCGTCGAGGGAGGCAACTGAATGAACACCCTCCGCCACCTCCTCCACGACCTCGACCGCGGCCACACCTCCGCAGCACACCTCACCGAGGCCACCCTCCAGGCCATCCACGCCCAGAACCCCCACCTCAACGCCTACATCACCGTCGACGACGAGGGCGCCCGCGCCCAGGCCCTCCAGGCCGACCAGGACCGCGCCAACGGCCAGGCCGGCCCCCTCTGCGGCGTCCCCATCGCCGTCAAGGACATCATCCTCACCCGCGGCCTCCGCACCACCGCCGCCAGCCGCATGCTCGCCAACTTCATCCCACCCTACGACGCCACCGTCGTCGAGCGCCTCCGCCAGGCCGGCGCCGTCATCATCGGCAAGGCCAGCTGCGACGCCTTCGCCATGGGCTCCTCCAACGAGCACTCCGCCTTCGGCCCCGTCCAGAACCCCGCTGCCCCCGGCTGCATCCCCGGCGGCTCCTCCGGCGGCTCCGCCGCCGCCGTCGCCGCCCACCTCTGCGCCGCGGCCCTCGGCACCGACACCGGCGGCTCCATCCGACAGCCCGCCTCACACTGCGGCATCGTCGGCCTCAAGCCCACCTACGGCCGCGTCAGCCGCTTCGGCGTCGTCGCCTTCGCCTCCTCCCTCGATCAGGTCGGCCCCATGGCCCGCACCACCTGGGACGCCGCCCGCCTCCTGGAGGTCATCGCAGGCTTCGACCCCCGCGACAGCACCTCCTCCAATCAACCCACCGAACCCTGGGCCCAGCGCGTCGCCCAGACCACCCCCGACGACCTCCGCGGACGACGCGTCGGCGTCCCCCGCCAGTACTTCACCGACGGCATCCAGCCCGAGGTCGAGGCCGCCGTCCGCGCCGCCATCGACCACCTCCAGCGCGCCGGCGCCCACATCATCGACATCGACCTCCCACACACACCCCACGCCGTCGCCGCCTACTACCTCCTCTGCACCGCCGAGGCCTCCTCCAACCTCGCCCGCTACGACGGCATGCGCTACGGACACCGCGCCGACGACGCCGACGACCTCCACGACACCTACGCACGCTCCCGGGCCCAGGGCTTCGGCGCCGAGGTCAAGCGACGCATCATCCTCGGCACCTACGCCCTCTCCACAGGCTACTACGACGCCTACTACCTCCGCGCCCAGAAGGTCCGCACCCTCATCCGGCAGGACTTCGAGCGCGCCTTCCAGCAGGTGGACCTCATCGCCACCCCCACCGCGCCCACCACCGCCTTCCCCTTCGGCGCACACCAGACCGACCCCCTCTCCATGTATCTCAGCGATATCTTTACCATATCGTGCAACCTCGCCGGACTCCCCGGCCTCTCCCTCCCCTGCGGCCAGGACAAGCAGGCACGACCCATCGGCCTCCAGCTCCTCGCGCCCTGGTTCCACGAAGGCGACCTCCTCGCCGCTGCAGCCGCCTACGAGCAGCTCCGCGACGCCTGACACCACCCCAGGAGCACCACACCATGACCCAGCACGACGCCTGGGAGATCGTCATCGGCCTTGAGGTCCACGCCCAGCTCAAGACCGACTCCAAGATCTTCAGCCGCGAGTCCACCGCCTTCGGCGCCGAACCCAACCAGCACGTCAACGAGGTCTGCGCCGGACTCCCCGGCGTCCTCCCCGTCCTCAACAAGCGCGCCGTCGAGCTCGCCATGCGCGCCGGCTTCGCCCTCGGCTGCGACGTCCACCGCGACTCACGCTTCGACCGCAAGAACTACTTCTACCCTGACCTCCCCAAAGGCTACCAGATCTCTCAGCTCTTCCACCCCATCTGCACCGGCGGCGCCGTCACCTACGTCCTCGACGGCGAAGAGCGCACCTGCCGGCTCACCCGCATCCACATGGAGGAGGACGCCGGCAAGTCCACCCACCGCGGCGACGCCTCCCTCGTCGACCTCAACCGCGCCGGCATCCCCCTCATCGAGATCGTCTCCGAACCCGAGCTGCGCTCACCCGCCGAGGCCGCCGCCTACCTCAAGGCCCTCCGCAACCTCCTCCGCGCCCTCAACGTCTGCGACGGCAACATGGAGCAGGGCTCCTTCCGCTGCGACGCCAACGTCTCCGTCCGACGACCCGGCGAACCCCTCGGCACACGCGCCGAGCTCAAGAACATCAACTCCTTCCGCTTCATCCAGCGCGCCATCGAATACGAGGCCAACCGACAGATCGACCTCATCGAGTCCGGCGGCGCCGTCGTCCAGGAGACCCGCCTCTACAACAGCGACACCGGACGCACCGCCTCCATGCGCTCCAAAGAGGAGGCCCACGACTACCGCTACTTCCCCGACCCCGACCTCCCCCCCCTCCGCATCGACGAAGCCTGGTACAACGCCACCCGCGACAGCCTCCCCGAGCTGCCCCACCAGCGCCGCCAGCGCTACCAGCGCGACCTCGGCCTCTCCCTCTACGACGCCGACAACCTCACCGCCGCCCCACCCCTCTCCGATTACTTCGAAGCTGTCCTCGCCTTGTTCTCCGAAAACCCCAAGAACACCGCCAACTGGATCCTCAACACCCTCCTCGCCCACACCCCCAACCCCGACGCCGAGCCCCCACCCATCCCCCCCCAGCACCTCGCTGATCTCCTCCGCCTCATCCACGCAGGCGACCTCAACCACCAGCTCGCCCGCCAGGTCTTCGACCTGATGCTCACCACCCACCGCGACCCCACCACCATCATCGACGCCGAAGGCCTCCGCCCCGTCCGCGACACCGCAGGACTCGAAGCCCTCATCCACACCATCATCGACGAGAACCCCGCCCAGGTCGCCCAATACCGCGAAGGCAAAGACAAGCTCTTCTCCTTCTTCATGGGACAGCTCATGAAAAAAACCCAGGGCAAAGCCGACGCCAACCTCGCACGCGACACCATGACCCGCCTCCTCAAAGGCGAGTGAGGGCTTGATGACTCATCCCACCCCAGGATATGTGCAAGAAATATCAATCAAAAACATTCGATGCTTCAAAGCCAACCAAACAATACATATCCTTGAACCAAATAAAAAAGGTGCATCCTGGACACTTGTGCTAGGAGACAACGGCACGGGCAAGACAACGCTGCTCAAAACAATAGCCATACTATGCAATCGTGGCTCAGAGCAGAGCATTGAAGCTCTTTTCTCGGAAAGAGAGTCAAGATCAGCAATAAAAATCAAAGAAGCCCATGGCGACTCAATCAAGCGATATGAAGTAAAAGGCATCAACAAAGAAATAAACCTCAAAGACCGGTACTCACTGAGCATGCCTACCCCTCTCTGCTTCGCATACGGACCCTCGCGACGCATGAGCCTTCAATCGCTCGCGACCTCAGAATCAAGCACGACTTCAACACTTTTTGATGATGATGCACAGCTGCCTAATTGTGAAGAATGGCTCCTTCAAATTGATTATGCTGCGCGGCTACAAGATGATACTGAAGCAGCAACCCGCGTCGAAGCTGTAAAAAAGATCATCTGCGATATCCTACCTGACGTGACTACGGTTCGCGTCAGCGTACGCAACGAGAATCGAACTGCTCGCCCTTTCGTCGAGGCCCAGACCCCTTATGGCTGGGTGTCCCTCACCGAGCTCAGCTCCGGCTACCGCACGATGCTGGCTTGGGTGCTCAACCTCGCCCGAAACCTCTACGAAGACCCTGCGCCTGGATACGATGGCCTTGATTCGCCCGCCGTCGTTCTCGTTGACGAGATTGACCTACACCTGCATCCCCGCTGGCAGCGCGACCTGATCCCGCGCTTGAGCATCCTCTTCCCCAACGCGCAGTTCATCGTCACCGCCCACAGCCCCCTCATCGTCCAGGCTGTCCCAGACGCGCACATCGTCGTCTTGCGCCGCGAGGGCGATCACGTCGTCATCGACAACAACCCCAAGGCGGTGCTCGGCTGGCGGGTGGATCAGCTCCTCACCAGCGACCTCTTCGGGCTGGAGAGCGCCCGCCCGCCTGCGCTGGACGCCTTGCTGGAGGAGCGCCGCCAGCTCCTCAGCAAGCCCGACATAAGCGAGGCTGATGAAGCCCGCCTCGCTGAGATCCGCGCCGAGCTGGACGCGCTGCCCTACGGCGAAGACGAGGACGAGATGAAGGCTCGCGACCTGATCGCGCGCGTCGCGAAGCGGCTGGAAGAGCTAGGCGAGGAGTAGGTGATGATCCGCATCCACAAGCCAGCCCCTCCGGCATCGTGGGTTGGCAAAGCCGCCAGGGCACGCGCCACACATTGTCGCCTCGTCACACGTTATCGCCCGGATTATGTCGCAGGGAGACGCAAGCTGACGTTTGACTCCAAGCTCTACGCGCATGAGGACGTCAAAGCTACGCTGCTTCAAGCTCAACACGACAAGTGTGCCTTCTGTGAATCCAAGTTCAAACACGTCGCTTATGGAGATATAGAGCACTTCCGTCCCAAAGGCGGCTGGGTGCAAACACCAGGCGACAAGCTGACATCTCCTGGCTACTACTGGCTCGCATACGACTGGGATAACCTCCTCTACGCCTGCCAGCTCTGCAACAGCCGCCATAAAGGCAACCTCTTCCCGCTCCTCAACCCTGCTGCTCGCATCACCGACCACCGCGACACAAGGCCCCTGAGCAGCGAAGCGCCGCTCTTCATCCACCCGGCGCTGGAAGATCCTGAAGACCTCATCACCTTCGACGACGACGCACCCATCCCAGCCTCTCGCGCGCTCCTTCATCGCAGACGCGCACAGACCACGATCGAGGAGCTGGGCCTGACGAGGAGCGCTCTCGGAGAGCGGCGACGTGCAAAGCTCGCCAACCTCAAGAAGCTCGTCAAGACGCTCATCATCATCGCAAAGAAGAGGACGGATGATCTGACATTGCATCAGCTCGCGGCATCCACCCAGCCTCACCATCAGTATGCCAGCATGGCGCGCGCCTACCTTCGACGCTGTGTTTCGGTGGAGCTTTGCTTTCCCATCCAAGACCCTGATCTATTCTATCGACACTTTATTCAGGGCGATCCAGTTCAATAGTCTTTAACGCTGATCACGCCAGACCCGCCAGGATGAACCCCCATGCACCTCTCCAGACACCTCCTCGCCTTCGCCGCCCTCCTCCTCCTCGCCGCCTGCTCCACGCCGACCCCGACAGGTGCCGGCGCCGGGCCGGATGCGGAGGCCTGCGCGGCCTGCATCAAGGCGGGCAAGACGTGGCAGCCGGAGGTGAAGGAGTGCACCGACAACTGCGACATTCAAGACACCTCCTGCTTCAAGGACAGCTGCCCTGGCGCGTGCAGCGCGACCAACTGCGAGCACTGCTTTGAGCAGACCTCGTGCGAAGCAGCCAGCTGCGCGTGGCATCAGGAGGCCGAGGCCACATGGTGCACCGCGAAGCCATGAGGCAGGCTTCCCGCCAGCTCGTCGGGGCGGCCCGCCCGTGGGCGCGACGCCCGTGAGCCTCGCGCCGCCGGAGCAGCTCCGCGCGCTGCTGGCGCAGCCGCCCGATCACCGCGTGTGGCTCGACCTCAACGCCTGCTGGGACGAGCACCCCACGCTGCTGGAGGAGCCCTGGCGCACCTACGCCCTCGACCACCTCGACGCCTGGCCAGACCTCCTCCGCGTCACCCACCGCGAGGACGTCGCGGCGGCCCTCCAGGGCCGCTTCCCACCGCGCCTCGTCTTCGCCCGCGCCCTCATCGCCCCGAACCTCTACCTCGACGCCCCGCGCCTCACCCACCTCCTCACCCACCCCACCCTCCGGCGCACCACCGCGCTCCTCATCCCCCATAACGACCTCCGCCACGAGGGCGTCCAGGCCCTCGCCAGCCTCCCCTCCCCTCCACGCCTCCACACCCTCGACCTCAAGGCCAACCACATCGGCGCCGAGGCCGCGCGCACCCTCGCCGCCTCACCCCACCTCACCCACCTCCGCCAGCTCCGCCTCACCGCCAACATCTGCCGCAACGCCGCACCCATCGCCCTCGCCCAGAGCGACGCCCCGCGCACCCTCCAGCGCCTCATCCTCAGCGACACCCGCCTCGGCGCCCTCGGCCTCCAGGCGCTCCTCGCCGTCCCCTGGCCCGCCCTCACCGCGCTGGATCTCCACTGGAACAACCTCGGCGCCGCGGGCGCCCGGGCCCTCGCAGACCGCCTCCACCACCTCCCGAACCTCCGCACCCTCGACCTCCGCGGCTGCTTCCTCACCGGCGACGACGCCCTCGCCATCCTCCACGCAGCGCGCCACCACAACCACCTCCAGCGCCTCAACCTCTCCGGCAACCGCTTCACCCCCCAACACCTCGCCGACGCCCTGGCGCTGCTCCCGCCACACCTCACCCACCTCAGCCTGCACAACCTCCGCGGCGTCACCCGTCACGACCTCGCCGACCTCCTCCAACACGCCCCCGCCGCCTGCACCGCCGAGCCCCTCCCCGACATCCCCTTCCCCGTCCACACCCACCCCAGCACCACCCCAGCTCCGTAACCTCCCACTCACACCTCAACACCTCACGCCATTTTTGTCGTGAACCGCTTGACAAGCGCCGCGACACGCCCTACCTTGCCCTTCAAGGACGACAGGTCACGCCAAAAATGTCGTGACTCGTCGCCCTGGATCGGCTAGACCTGTGGGTGGGATGTCCCACCTGCTCAGGAGCGATGATGCAAGAGCCCTCAACGACAGCTCAGGAGTTCGCGAACCGGGTGGTCTACTCGGTGCTGAAGCCTGCGGTCCACCTGGCCGACACGCTGAAGGTGCCGATGAAGGACTTCACGGGCCTCCTCCAGCGAGCGTACTACCAGGTGAAGAAGTCGCGCGGGATGACGCTGCCCGAGATCGCCGAGGAGCTTCAGCTCAGCACCCGGACGGCGGATCGACTGGCGAAGGCGCTGCGAGAGAACTTCTTCGCGCCGGAGCAGGAGCGCGGCCTCCCACGCCAGGTCGAGTTCCTCCTGTGGTCGGGGCCCCGCAGCGAGGCACGCCTCCTCCAGCTCCTCCCCGACACCGACGCCGAGGCCCTGCGCGACGCCCTCGCGCAGCTCCAGGGCGAGGGCCGCGTCGCCTTTGAAGACGGCCGCACCCCCGTCTGGCGCGCCACCCGGCGCGCCAACCGCCTCCACGACGACAGCCTGGCCGCCCGCGTAGACGCCCTCAACCACCTCATGGACGCCGTGCAGAGCACCGTCTGGCGGCGCTTCTTCTCCCAGGACCGCCGCGCCGGCGCCCGCACCGTCAGCCTCCGCGTCCGACGCGACGAGCTGGACGCCCTCGAACGCCTCTACGAAGAGGTCGTCTGGGCGCGCCTCGTCGAGCTGGACGCCCGCGCCCGAGACGCCCCCGAAGACGCCATCCTTGAGGTCAGCGTCGCGATGATCTGGTCACCCAACGAAGACGATCCCCAACACGGAGCTTGAACCCCATGAACCGCCCAAGACACCTCACCGCCCTCCTCCTCGCCGCCCTCCTCCTCCCCGCCCTCGCCGCCTGCTCCGACAGCCCCGAGGTCGGCACCCCCTCCATCCTCTGCGAAGGCGGCGACCTCATACAGGCCGACCTCGCCACCCTCTGCGTCGTCGAAGGCCCCATCACCGAGACCCGCTTCACCTGCCCCCGGGAGCTGCCCCACCGCTACGAGATCGCCCCCGACCTCCTCGTCTGCACCTCCGACGAGCTCAACCCCTCCGACCTCGAAGACGAGCTGCGCGACCGCGGCTACCTCACACCGCCCGACCTCAACAACAACCCGGGCAACAACCCGGGCAACAACCTCAACAACACAAACAACAATCAAAATAATATAAACAACAATCAAAATAACAACCAGAACAACGCAAACAACAACCCGCCCCCGCCCCTCTGCACCCCCGGCGAAGTCGGCGTCTGCACCTGCCCCGACGGCTCCCACGGCGCGGCGAGCTGCGAGGACGATCCGACCAACGGACCTCAGTGGGGCGCCTGCGCCTGCCAGGACGGCTGGACCCCGCCCGGCGTCAACGCGGTCCAGACCCCGCCCCTCGACTGCCAGCAGCCGCCCGACATGCTCGACCTCATTGTGGATCTGGAGAATGACCAGCCCCTCGGCAAACCCTGCCTGGAGGAGGTCTTCGCCCAGGGCTGCCCCCTCCTCCAGACCCGCTTCACCTACGACGGCGACCTCACCACCCGCGAGCGCCTGGAGCTGATCAACGACGCCGCCTACCCCCGCCTCAGCGTCGCCTCCCAGCGCCTCTACATGTTCTACGGTGAGTACGAGCGGACCTGGAGCTACGGCGATGACGGCCTCCTCGACCGGGAGACCCTCGACAACGACCTCGACGGCACCATCGACACCACCACCACCACCACCTGGGACGCCCCCGAGCGGCCCGCCACCCAGGACACCACCGGCCCTGGCTACACCACCTCCCAAAGCTGGACCTACGACGACGCCGGGCGCGTCATCCGCCAGCTCGCCCGCTACGTCAGCGACGGCGTGGACAACACCTACGAGACCACGCGCACCTACCGCGAGGACGGCACCCTCCTCGACGAGCTGACCACCCACAACGGCGAGCGCTACGCCTGGACCATGCGCACCTTCAACGACGCCGGACAGCTCACCCGGGAGAACCTCCGCACCTTCGACAGCCTCGGCCAGGACACCACCTTCGCCTACCGCGAAGACGGCTCCCTGGAGAGCAGCCGCACCGTCGAGACCCGCGTCGCCATCGAAGAGAACGGGCGCGAGTTCCGCTACACCAGCGCCATCGTCGAGCGACGCTTCGACGAGCGCGGCAACGAGCTGGAGGCCATCACCGACCACAGCGGCAACGGCACCTCCTTCACCGCCGCCCGCGCCACCTACGACGCCTGGGATCGGCCCCTCACCCAGTCCTACGGACCCCGCGATGGGGACCCCGAGCACACATGGACCTACACCTACGCCCCCGACGGCGGCCCGCTGGAGCAGGTCGTCCGACGCGAGGTCCGCTTCCGACGCGACCACCTCACCACCACCACCTACAGCCCCCTCGGACGGATCCTCACCGAGGAGAAGCGCGAGGAGGGCACCGACCTCCTCCTCAGCCGCACCGTCAACACCTACAACGACGCCGGCGATCAGCTCCTCTACGAGAGCGACTCCGACGGCGACGGCGTGATCGAGCACCGCATCACCTGGACCCGCGACCGCGCCGGGAACCTCTACGACCTCCAGGACGACGTCGGCGCCGACGGCTTCATCGAGGAGCGCGTCACCTACCGCTACGCCTGCGAATAACACCCACACCCTGAAACGACACGAGGCGAGGTGGCCCCCGAAGGGGCTCCCTCGCCTCGTCTCATCTATACGGACTGTCTCAACCGGCCCCTCATCCCCCGGGGGATGAGGCTGGGCGAAAACATGGGTGACGGTCTGAGGGGGCGCGCCCTTGCGCCATGACCCGGTCTTCCGGGTTACCCTTGCTCCGTCCAGGGAGTTGAGGCGACGCCTCAACCTCCCGCGTCGCGCTGAACACGGCCGCGAAGCCGGTCAGCCACCTTCCGTCACGGCTCGGCGGCCGTGGCCTCGAAGCCCTCGTGCTGCGCCGGATAGGACCGGTGATGCCCGACGATCTTCATCGAGGCCCCAGGCGGGGTCAGCCCGCGCGTCACCATCAGGACCTCCGAGCGGCGGGAGCGGAGCCCCTGAGAGAGGATGCGGTACGCAGCCTCCGGGGTCGACTCGCCACAGCTGTAGAGATCCACCGACGCGTAGCCCGACTCCGGCCAGGTGTGAATCGACAGGTGCGACTCCGAGAGGACGAGGACGCCCGTCACGCCGTGCGGATCGAACGGACGCATCATCGACGCGACGATGGTCGTGCGAGCAGCCTCGGCAGCGCGGCGCAGGAGCGCCTCAATGACTTCGACGTCATCCAGGACTGCGCCGTCGCAGTCATGGAACTCCATGAGGAGGTGGTGGCCCAAAGTGTTCAATCCCTGTTCTCCCTATACGGTAGAGATGCATAGATTCCTTTGTATTTGGTTTTGCCGAGGACCCTCAAAGCCTGAGGGGACCCGCCGAGAGGGGAGACATGCTCCGCTCCGCCCCGGCGATCGGGTCGTTGGCGAGGATTTTTCGAGCCAGATTGCAGCGGCAACCTGGTCCGGAAAACTCGCGGAGGACTTCAATACGCATGGGGGGGGGGGGGCGCAAGGGAAAAATGCACCCCCACCCCAAAAAAGTTCCGTGCCCGCCGGGCTCCAAACCCCTCAACCCCCCCCCCAAGGGGGTCCGCACTCCGGGGGGGCCTCAGCGCCCGAGCTGACGCTTGAGGCGGTTGGGGATCGCGAAGGCGCCGCGGTGGTACTCGGCGTTGTAGAGCTTGGTGCTCTGCTCCACCAGCGCCGCCCGCTCCGGGATCACCGCCAGCGGATCGGTCTCCCGGGACGCCCACGTCCACGACCACTCGCCGCCGCAGTAGAGGGGCACCGTCGAGTAGTACGGGTGCGACGACCCGAAGACCTCCGCCATGCGGCGGATCGTCTGCACGTGGGTGTCCCGGTAGATCACCGGCGACTCGTTCTGCGTCACGAACACCCCGTGGGGCTTCATCGCCGCCTTGCACGCCTCGTAGAAGGTCGAGGCGAAGAGCCCCTCCGCCGGGCCCACCGGATCGGCCCCGTCGATCAGGATCACGTCGAACGACCCCAGCTCCGCGTTCTGCACCCACGCCACCGCGTCCTGGTAGTACACCTTCAGCCGCGGATCATCCCACGCGGTGCCGATCGTCGGCAGGTAGTTCTTGCTGGCTTCGACGACCAGCTCGTCGATCTCCACCAGCACCACCTCCTTCACCTCCGGGTAGCGCAGCACCTCGCGCGCCGTCCCGCCGTCGCCGCCGCCCACGATCAGCACCCGATCGATCTTCGGCGCCGTCGTCATCGCGGGGTGGACCAGCATCTCGTGGTAGTAGTGCTCGTCCCACTCGCTCGTCATCCACACGTCGTCCAGCAGCAGCGCGCGGCCGAACGCCTCCGTGTCCACCACCGCCACCTTCTGGTAGGGGCTCTGCCCCATGAAGAGCGTCTGCTTCACCTTCAGACCGAAGCGGATCTGATCCTTGTAGTGCTCATCATACCAAAGCCCCATGATATCCTCCTTCCAATCGCTTGATTCAACAAAGCAGACGAGCCCGCCGCGCCCTCAGGGCGCCGGGCTCGTCCATTCCATCCTGTGGGCGCGCGCCTCAGGCGTAGTACGGGTTCTCCCCGTGCGCGTGATCGGTCAGGTCGATGATGCGGTTGATCCGATCACCGAACGCCTTCCGCAGCGCCTTCTCCACGCCCTGCTTCAGCGTCGCGCTCGACGCCGAGCACCCCTGGCATCCACCTGTCATCCGCAGGTAGACGTCACCATCCACAAAGTCCTCCAGCTCGATCTTCCCGCCGTGGCCTGCCACATAGGGGTTGATCTCCCGATCGAGGACCTCCACAATCTTACGTCGCATAGTGCCTGGTTCCTTCCTGCTGGTAGACGCCTGGGGGCCTCCCGGCCGCCGGTGAGGAATCATCCATCCGGCCCCCGCTGTCAAGCGCCGCGCGCCAATGCGGACTTGACAAGTCTACATTCTAACCCCGCGCCTCGGCCCCGGCAAGCCCTCCAGGCCTCGCCGGGTTGAAATTGAAAACCAGCGCCAGAACACACTGGAAAAAACACCATCTTGCTCTTGATTTTCAAGACCAGCGCCCAGGCCTCTGAATCTCTACGCCGTCCAGCACGACGTCTGACAAAAAGATGCCGCTTGGGGGATGAGGCGACGCTTATGGTTGATTTTCAAGAGGGCCGCTGGTAATCCTCCACGCGACGTGGCGCCGCGCGCGCCCCCACCCCAGCAGGAGCCTCCCATGAGCAGCGTCTACCCCCACAAGAAAGAGTCCATCCGCATGTTGAACGAGGTGTTGACCGCGGAGCTGACGGCGGTGAACCAGTACTTCGTGCACGCGGAGATGTACCACAGCTGGGGCTACGAGCGCCTCTACAAGCTGGTCCGCAAGCACGCCATCGGGGAGATGATCCACGCGGAGAAGCTGATCGAGCGCGTGCTCTACCTGGGCGGGATCCCGAACGTGCAGCGCCTGGGTAAGATCAACCTCGGCGAGAACGTCGAGGAGTGCATGAAGCTGGATCAGGCGCTGGAGCTGGAGGCCATCCCGCGCTTGAACGAGTTTGTGGCGGAGCTGCGGCGGCTGGGGGACAACGGCACGGCGGAGCTGATCGTGCAGGTGCTCACCGACGAGGAGGAGCACATCGACTGGATCGACGCCCAGCTGGATCAGATCCAGCAGATGGGTCTGGCGAACTACCTCGCGACGCAGGTCCGCAGCGAGGGTTGACGGTTGACGCTTGGGGCGGGATGCGCGTAAGCTCCAGGCTCGCAGGCTGACGCGAGCCTGGAGATCCCCAACGGAGGAGTGCTATGCCTTTCCAGATCTACGTCGATCGTGATGAGTGCATCGGTGCCGGGACCTGCGTCGAGTGCGCCCCCCGCGTCTTTCAGCTTGACGATGAGGACATCGCCATCGTCATCAACGCCAGCGGCAACTCCGACGAAGCCATCCTCCAGGCGGCCCAGGATTGCCCGCAGCAGTGCATCTATCTCTTCGACGAGAGCGGCGAGGAGCAGCTCTACCCTTGAGCTCTCCGCTGGAGGAGCTGGCCTGGCTCGGCGCGCGTCTCGGAGAGGCGCGCGCCGAGCTGCTCTGGCCCCACGTCGAGTGGGCGGAGCAGCGGCGGCTGATGGCGCGCCACGGCTACCCTTCGGACAACGCGCTCCCGCTCCCGCTGGTCGAGCGCCTCCAAGATCCTGTTTTTATAGAGTATATTCGCGAGAGCATCGACGACGAGGCCGATGAGGAGGCCGCGTCGGCGCTGGGTCACATCCTGGCGGCGGCGCGCTGATCGCTGCGCATCCACTCCCAGGCGTCCTCCAGGGTCTGGCGGAGGGGTGTGTGGGCCATGCCGAGGGCGTCGTCGGCGTCCTGGCTGCCGTAGGAGCGGACCATGTAGGCGAGGTCCACCTCGGCGGCGGAGAGGGTCGGCGCGCGCCCGGTGAGGCCTCCCCAGGCTTCGCTCATGGCGCTGGCGGCCATGGCGAGGCGCCGGGGCACGGCGAGGCGGGGTGGCGGCGCGTGGACGATCTCTGCGATGAGGGCGAAGACCTCGCGCCAGGCGAGGTTCTCGCCGCCGAGGAGGTAGCGCTGCCCGCGCTCGCCGTGGTTGAGGGCGGCGATGGCGGCGCGGGCAGCGTCCCGGACGTCTACGAAGTTGTTCCCGCCCCGGGGGTAGCCGAGGATGCGGCGCTGGGCGACGGCCTGGATGAGCCGGGAGGAGGTGGGGCGGACATCCCAGGGTCCGAACATGACGGTGGGGAGGACGATCACGGCGTCGAGGCCGGCGTCGAGCTGCTGTCGCACGAGCAGCTCGGCGTCGAGGGCGGCGTCAACGCAGCGTCGGGAGACCTCGGAGGCGCCGCCTTCGGGGGCGCCGACGTGGACGAGGCGCTCGACGCCCGCTTGACGCGCCGCGTCACAGATCCGCTCGGTGCCCAGGAGGGCGACGCGCCGGGAGGCGCCTTCCAGGCGGCTCCAGAGGCGCGCCTCGACGGCGCAGTGGAGGACGAAGCGCGCGCCGCGCACGAGGCGTTGGGCCTCGCTGCGCGAGGAGACGTCCCCGCGCACGATCTGGACGCCCTCCAGGCCCTCCAGGCCCCAGGTGGGCTCCTGGGGGCCGACCTGAGCGCGGACGCTGCGCCCGGCCAGCGCGAGGGTCCGCACCGCGTTGCCGCCCAGGTGGGTGGCTGCTCCTGTCACGAGGACCTCGACGCTCACGGCGTGCGCCCTCCTCGCAGCCGCCGCCGCAGCCCCCAGGCGGCGAGCGCGGCGCCGAGCGCGCCAGCCAGGAGGGGTGCGGCGCGGCGCGGCGGGTGGTGTGCGGCGGCGCAGGAGGGATCCTGAGGGGCAGGCGGCGCGCAGGCGGCGACGGGGGCGTCGTCGCAGGCGTCCCCCACGCCGTCGCCGTCGGCGTCTCCCTGGAGCGGGTCGGGGTCTTCGGGGCAGCGGTCCACCTCATCCAGCACGCCGTCGCCGTCGGCGTCGCGCAGGGTGGGGACATCCAGGCCCTCGACGCGGGCCAGGGTGAGGACGGCGCCGGGGGAGGCCTCGATCTCGACGGCCAGGCCGCGCAGGGTCTCGGCGCGGAGGTCGGCCGGGACGGGCAGGGTGTAGGCGTGGGGGTGTCCGTCGGCGGCGAAGGCGAAGGGGAGCGCGGCGGGGCCATCGGGGTCGCCGGTGTCGAGGAGGAGGGTGGCCGCGGCGCCGCAGGGCGCGGCGAGCCCTGCGGCGCCGACATCGACCCGAACGAAGCTGACGCGCTCCAGGGGGACGCGCAGGGCGTCGCGGCGGAGGCGGACCACCGCGCCCGCGGCCTGGACGTGGAGGCCGGGGGAGGCGGCGGCGGCGGCGAAGGCGGCGCCTTCGACCTCGAAGCCCTCCGGGCCAGCCGCGAAGCCGAAGCGGAGCAGCTCGTCGGCGCCGTCCAGCGTGGCGACGAGGCGGCCGCGCTCGTCCGCGGCGGCGTAGTAGTAGCCGGGCCAGGCGCGGCGGAGGGCCTCAAGCCGGGCCAGGGCGTCCTGGCGGCGCTGGCCTTCGGGGTCGGTGAGGAGGATGAAGGCCTGGCGCTTGAGGCGAGGCGAGGCGGCGGCGGAGGGGAGGCGGGGGCCGTGGGCGTCGATGATCTGGTCGATGGGGATCGGGGTGAGGGTGCCGCGGGCGGTGGCGCCGGCGCGGGGCGCGCTCTGGGCGCTCACCTCGGCGGGCTCGACGCCCTGGGGTTCGCGGAGCACCCGGAGGGGCTCGGTGACCTCCGAAGGCAGGCGTAGGCCCATAAGATACTGATCTGTTTGAGAGAAGCTGCCGCCGAAGCTCCCGGAGACGAAGAGATCGGCGGCGTCGCCGGGGAGCCAGACGTTGCCCTCCAGATCGCTGCCGCCGCTGTCCACAAAGTAGCTCCAGTGGGCCTGGGCGCGGCCCAGGAGGTCCTTCTGGACGCCTGCGGCGTCGCGGTAGGTGACGAAGGCGCCGAACTCGTGCAGCGTCTCCTGGCCCATGAGGTTGAGGGGCGAGGCGCCGTTGTTGTAGCGGCGGTCGGCGGGGTCCAGGGGCATGACGGCGGCGTTGCCCAACAGGATCACCCCCCGCAGCGCCCCCGAGGAGCCGTAGTTCATCGAGAAGTCGAACACCTCCTCAAAGCGCCCGCTCTGGCCGACGTTGATGCCGGTCACCGCGGAGGAGACGGGCACATAGAGCGCAGCCGTCTCGCGGTTTCCAGCGAGCGCAACCGGGAAATCAGTAAACACAACAAGGTGATCAAAGCGATCGGGGTGGACGGCGTAGAAGGCCTGCGCGATGGTGTGCTCGTTGAGATCGACGTTCCCCAGCCCTACGTCGCGGAGCAGCTCGGGGCGGCGCTCCAGCGTGAAGATCTCGACGCCCTCCACAGCGGCGGCCCGCACCAGGCTCCGCGATGCGGCGTCGGGCGGCGCGCCGCCCTGGAAGGGGGTCGCGATGGGGGGTGGCCCCTCAGCGAACCCCGCGCTGCTCCAGAGCAGCGTCAACGCCGCGCCGCAGCGCGCCCCGACCAGCCCCCGCCGCTCCATCGCCGCTCACCCGACCAGCAGCGAGGCCAGCGCGTCGGCCACCACCTCGCCGCCCAGCGTCGCCAGCTCGCGGTGGCCCTCTCCGGCCAGCACCAGCACCAGCACCAGCGCCGCCAGCGGGCTCTCCACCGGCGACGCCAGGAGGTGCCGCCCGTCCGCCAGCCCCAGCGCCACGAAGGTGGCGCCAGGCGCCGCGCGCCCCGCCGCAGCCAGCGCGCTGGCCGCGGCCACCCCAAGCGACGCCGTCAGCTCCGGCGGGCCGACCAGCGGCTCCCCGGCCTCGTCCACCAGCAGCGCCGCCTCCACCCGCGGATCGCTCTGGAGGAGGTGCAGCGCCTCCTCCAGCGCCGCTGCCGCCGAGGGCGGCAGCGCCGGGAGATCGTCCAGCGCCTCGTCGTCCAGCAGCCCCTCCAGGGCCAGCCCCAGGCCGCCGGCCTCGGGGTCGTCTTCGGGCAGCGCGTCGTCGTCGTCACCTCCCGCCGCAGCGCTCGCCGGCGCGGGGGCGTGGAGGGCGGCGGGCTCAGGCTCCACCTCCCGGGTCGGGCGGTCGGGGGAGGGCTCCTCCAGCGGCTCGGGGGCCTCCTCGACGGCGGCCTCGAAGATGCCCTGCTGGGCCTCGTGGAGGCGGGTCCAGACCTCGCCCAGCGCGGCGGCGTCGCTGCTGACCTCCTCGATGGGAGCCAGCGGCTCCGGCGGCGCAGGGGGCGGGGAGGCCGGGTGGAGGTGGCGCCGGAGCTTGAGGCCGTCCGGGACACGCGCGGTGGTCTGGTGCGCCTCGGGGGCGTAGCGCGGCGCCGCAGGCGTCTGCGGGACGCCGACGCGCTCCAGCAGCGCGCTCAAGGCGCTGTCCTCAATCCAGGCGATGGTGCGGGGGGCTGCTGGTGGCATGGGACCTTCCACGGCTAGTCCACGAAGGGGAGAGGGCCGTCCTCGCCGCCTTCGGCCTGGAGGCGCACGCGGGCCTCGACGCTGAGGGCGAGCTGATCAAAGACCCGCGCGACCTCGGGGGGGGTGCGGCTGAGGAGCCCTACCGGCACCCCCGCGGCGGTGGCGTGGAGGAAGGCCGGATCGCGCGGCACGGGCGGCTCCAGGATCAGCTCGCGGGGGAAGCGCTCCCAGAGCTCCTCCGCGACGCGGCGGGAGTGGGGGTCCTCCTCCTGGAGCATGGAGATGACCACGCCCAGCAGCTCCACCGGGGCGCCGCGCTCGCGGAGCCAGCCGATCCAGTCCAGGAGCTGCGGCAGCGAGCGCAGCGCCACCGGCTCCGCCTGCACCGGGGTGATCAAATAGCTGGCGGCGCAGAGCGCCCCCACCGTCGTCGCGCCGAAGCCCGCCGCCGTGTCGAGGATCGCCAGATCGTAGCGCCCCTCCAGCTGCGTCAGCACCTCGTAGAGCCGACCGTCCTGCACGGCCTCCTCGTAGGCCACCAGGCGATCGATGGAGAGCTTCCCCAGCGGCAGGATCGCCAGCTGGGAGACGCGGGTCTGGATGACGACCTCCAAGGGCGCCGCCCCGTCCAGCAGACAGTCCACCAGCCCGCGCGCCGCGCTGACGCGCGGCGTGAGCGAGAGCCCCAGCGCCCCCTGGGGATCGGTGTCTACGATGAGCGTCCGCCAGCCGCGCTGGGCCAGCGCGAAGGCCAGGTTGAGCGCGACGGTGGTCTTGCCGACGCCGCCCTTCTGGCTGGCGTTGGTGAGGGTGATAATCTGGGGCTGCTCCGATGCAGGGAGGCCGCCCGCAGGCGGCCCGACCCCCGCAGCATGGCCCACCGCCGCGACGATTGCAACGCCCGCCGCTAGCGCAGCACGCCGCCTGCCGGGCGCAGCGGCGGCGGCGCCTCCACATCTCCCAGCGATTGCCGCAGGTTGATCTCGATCATCCGCGAGATCGCGCTCAACGGCAGGTCGTTGATGTCCTCCCCGAAGGGGTCTTCGATCTCGTCCCCGATGGCGTCCAGCCCGAAGAAGGCATAGGAGACCATCAGCACCACCAGCGGCGTCGCCAGCCCCGCCTCCTTCACGATCCCGAAGGGCAGCGCGAGGCAGTAGATCGCCACGATGCGGTGGATGAGCACCGTGTAGGAGAAGGGGATCGGGGTGCTCTTGATGCGCTCACAGCCGCCCTGGATGTCGGTCAGCTCGGTGAGGCTCCCCTCCAGGAGCGGGACATGGAAGGGGTCGATCCAGCCGCGGTGGGCCGCCTCCTGAAGCCGCTCCCCGATCACCTGGAGCAGCATCACCGGCTTGTTGAGCACCCCTTGAACGCGCCCCTGCGCCTCCGCCGTCAAGAACGCCTCCACCTCGCCGCTCCACGCCTGATCCCGCAGGTGGAGGCGCACGGCGTGGATGTAGCCTGCCAGCCCCAGGACCAGCTCCCGCTGGAGGGCGCGCACCTCCTCCTCCTGCTCGGGCTCGGGCGCCCGCACCAGGGTCAGGAGCTGACGCGAGAGGCTCCGCGACGTGTTGACGAAGCGACCCCAGAGCTTCCGTCCCTCCCAGAAGCGGTCGTAGCTCGTGTTGTTGCGGAAGCCGAGGAAGATGCTGAGCGCCAGCGCGATCAGCGAGAAGGGCACCAGCGTCAGCAGCTCCAGCTGGCCGACCCAGACAAAGTAGTCCAGGATCGTCACGACCAGCGCCAGACCTGTCGTCACCGCGATGCGCGCCCAGATCCGCGGGAGCACGCTCCCGCGCCAACGGAACACGAGGTGGAGCCACCTCGGCTTATCCTCAACGATCATCGCCGCACGCCTCGCTGTGTTGTCACCTCGCGCGCCAGCGCGCGCGGAGTGACAACACATGCAAGATCATGCATATGTCAAGGGGTGCCGTCGTCCGCCGCGTGGTGGCGCCTGAAGGCGCTGGGCAGCTCTCCGGTGTAGGCCCGGAACGCCTTGGTGAAGGCGCCAGGGCTGTCGAAGCCCACCCGCGCGGCGACCTCGGTCACGCTGAGGTCACCGCTGGCCAGCAGCTCCATCGCCTGGATCATGCGGGCGGCGTGGATGAACTCGCGCCAGGTGGTCCCCGTCTCCGCCTGGAAGCGGCGGTTGAGGGTCCGCGGCGACACGAACGCGACCCGGGCCGCGTCGTGGAGCGTCGGACCTTCCTCCAGGCGCTCCAGCGCGAAGCGCATCGCGCGCTCCAGCTCCGCCGAGCGCGCCACCGGCAGACAGAAGCGCGCCTTCTCCGCCCCCCAGAGGCTGCAGAGCCCCGCGAGGGTCGAGAAGTAGCTCTCCGCGAGGGCCTCTTCACCTTGCTCGGGGCCCCAGCGCATCCCAAAAAGAATCATCTCGCGCGCCAGCGGTGTCACCTCGAAGACACAGCACTCGACGCCAGGCAGCGGGTCGAGCTTCGGGTTCAGGTAGATGGTCCGCAGGGAGATCGGCTGCTGGGCGCGCACCTGGTGGACCACCCCCGCCTGGATCCAGGCCGCGCGGCGCGGCGGGAGGAACCAGCGCGCGCCGTTGACCGAGAGGTGCAGCGTCCCCGACACCGCGTAGAGGAGCTGGTGCCGGGAGTGGGTGTGCGCCTCGGTCTCAAAGGGCGCCCGCTCGTCGCTCAAGGCGAACGAGCGCGTGGGGATCTCCTCCAGGTTGAGGAAGGTCATCGGGATCTCATCGAGTTGGCGGGTGAGCGCTGCATTCATAAACTCCTCGCAATGTCCCCGGCAAGCCCGCTGCGCAGCCTGCTCGTGTGCTGTGGCGGGTCGCCCCACGTCTGAGCACCGTTTGCAGATTGTACGCCACCTTGTCCCAGGGCGTGTGTTCGCAGGTCGATGTGCTCCAGGACGCCACACGAGACGCAAAAAATGCAGCCAAACCGGTTGAGCGCAAAGATTGCGAAGACATCGACCCAGCTTGTAGGAGCGCAGGGAGAGCTTAGCTTGTTCGCGTGTACGTCGGACCGCGTGGACTTGCCACGCTCAGGACACCCCAGGAGCCGAGCCATGTCAAGCCCCTTGCAGCGCATCCTTATCGGCAGCGATCTCTCACCTTCTTCAGCTGAGGCGCTGGCGTGTGCGGCGCGCCTGGCGCGGGCGCACGGCGCCGCCTTGCGACTGCTCCTGGTGGACGCGCCGGGGGAGCGGGGCGTGGGGTGGCCCCTCTTCATGTCGGTGGACTGGGAGGCGGCCCGCGCGCAGCACCACGCGCAGCTCAAGGCGCAGCTCGGCAGCGCGCTGGAGGCCGCTGGCGCCCCGGAGGCCGAGGTCTGCATCGAGAGCGGCTGGGCGCCGAGCGTCCTCTGCGAGCAGGCCCGGAGCTGGGGCGCCGACCTCCTCGTCCTCGGGGCGGGGGCGCACAGCCGCGCGGCGGCCTTCTTCCTGGGCTCCACCGCCGAGGAGGTCTTGCGGGTCGCGCAGACCTCGGTCCTGGTGGTCCGAGGCAGCGGCGAGGCGCCGCTGCGCCGCGTCCTCGCCGCGACAGATTTTTCACCCCACAGCGAGGCGGCGGCGCGCTTCGCGCGCTGCGTGAGCGCCCAGGAGGGCGCGTCGCTGGAGCTGCTCCACGCCTGGCCTGATCCGGGGGACGGGGGGATCTGGAGCGTCGCCGCGCCCGAGGAGCGGGCGCGCTATCGGGTTGAGCGTGAGGCGGAGGCGCTGGAGGCGCTGGCGCAGGCTGCGGCAGCGGCGGGGATCGCAGCGGAGGCGACCCGGCTGCTGGCGGCGGCGCAGCCGGCGCAGGCCATCTGCGACGCGGCGCAGGCGGACGGCGCAGACCTGATCGTCGTCGGGAGCCACGGCCAGGGGCGTCTACGGGATCTCTTCCTGGGCTCCACCGCCGAGAAGATCCTGCGCCGCGCGCCGTGCAGCGTCGCCGTGGTGCGCGCCTGATGGGGTGGGGCGGGTCGCCTCCGGCGGCGCAGGCGCGTCATCGAAGAGGACGCGCATGGCGGGGGTCTCCAGATCGTCGAACTGCCCCTGGCGGACGGCCAGCCAGAAGGCGGCGACCGCGCCGCCCGCCAGCACCAGCGCGAGGGGGACCAGAAGATAGAGGACGCTCATCCCAACACCTCCGCCCCGCGCGGGGCTCCTGCCGTCTCGATCGGCGGCGCAGGCGGCGCCGCCAGGGTGGGCGCCGCAGGCTGCGGCGCCCTGAAGGATCGCTGGAGCAGCGACGAGGCCACCACCAGCAGCGAGCTGAGGGGCATCGCGATGGCCGCCGCCAGCGGGCTCATGAGGCCCAGCATGGCCGCGCTCACGCCCAGGACATTGTAGACAAGTGAGAAGGTCAGGCTCCGGCGCACCGTCCGCAGGGTGTCGCGGGAGCCCTCCAGCAGCTCCAGCACGGGGCCGAGGCCGGGGCGGGTCAGGAAGACGTCGGCGCCGACCACCGACGCCTCGGCGCTGCCCTGGACCGCGACGCCGACGTGGGCGGCCTGGAGGGCCCGGGCGTCGTTGACGCCGTCCCCGACCATGACCACGGCGCGGTCGGCGCGCTGGGTGAGGACCTCGATGAAGGCGACCTTCTCCTCGGGGCTGACGGCGCCCCGGGCGCGGTCGGCGGGGATGCCGAGCCGCTCGGCCAGCCAGGCCACGGCGGCGGGGTGGTCTCCGGAGAGGATGAAGACCTCGCGGCCTTCGCGCTGGAGGCGGGCCACGAGGTCCGCCGCCTCCTCGCGCGGCGGATCGCCCAGGCAGGCCAGGGCGGCGAGCTGTCCGTCCACGGCGACGAGGACGGGGGTCAGGCCGCGCGCGGCGGCGGCTTCGGCCCGCTGGCGCAGCGGCTCGTCTGCGGCGAGGGCGAGGCGCTCGGCCAGCCAGGCAGGGCGCCCGACCTCGACGCGGTGTCCGTCCACCTGGCCGACGAGGCCGGCGCCGACGATCTCCTCCATGTCCTCCACCGCGGCGGCGGCCTCGTCGGGCCAGGCGGCGACGAGGGCGGCGGCGATGGGGTGGAGGCTGTGGCGTTCGAGGCGCGCGGCGAGGCGGAGGGCGGCTTCGTCGCCCGCGCGCTCGACGAGGGTCATCTGGCCGCGGGTGAGGGTGCCGGTCTTGTCCAGGACGACGGTGTTTGCACCTGCAAGCGCTTGCAACACATCGTCATGCTTGACGAAGATGCCGCGCCGCGCGGCCTTGCCCGCCGCCACCGTCAGCGCCAGCGGCGTCGCCATCCCCAGGGCGCAGGGGCAGGCCACGACCAGGAGGGCCACCGCGTGGGCCACCGCCTGCGAGGGCTCCAGCACGCCCCAGACGGCGCCTGTCACCGCAGCGGCCCCGAGCACCGCGGCGATGAAGACCCCGCTGATCCGATCCGCCCACTGGACGATCGGGGCGCGGCTGGTCGCCCGCTCCTCCAGCCACTCCAGGAGGCGCCCCACGCGGGAGCGCGCCCCGGCGGCCTCGACCCGGATCTCCAGCGGCGCGGAGAGGTTGATGGCCCCGGCCTGGATCTCGCCGCCTTCGGAGACGCCCTCGGGGCGGCTCTCGCCGGTGAGCACCGCGCGGTTGACGCTGGAGCGCCCCGCCACCACCACCCCGTCTGCCGGGAACGCCTCGCCGGGGCGGACCCGGACTACGTCGCCTGCCGCCAGCGACTCCACCGGCACCAGCGACTCCTCGCCGCTCGCCTCCAGGCGACGCGCCGCGTGGGGCAGGAGCGCCAGCAGCCGCTCGGCGGCGTCGCCCGCCACCCGACGCCCGCGCACCTGGAGCCAGCGCGCCGTCAGGAGCGCCGCGATCAAGACCGCCACCGAGTCAAACCACACCTCGGTCGAGTCCTGGAGGCTCAAGAAGATGCTGTGGGCGTAACCCACCCCGATCCCCAGCGCGATCGGCGCGTCGATCGAGAGCGCCCGGAGGCCCTGCCCTGTCGCCACCGCCCGCGCCGACTCCCACGCGCGGCGGAAGAAGTCCCCGCCGCCGTAGATCACCGACCCCGTCGCCAGGAGCGCGCTCAGGATGAGCGCGCCGCGGGTCATCCACGGGTCCCGCGTCGCCTCCAGCCCGGCGTAGAACGCCGACGCCAGGAGCATCACGTTCCCCGCCAGCGCCCACGCCACGCCCACCTTGATCAAGAGGCGGCGCTCCGCCGCCGAGCGCTGCACCACCCGGTCCCGGCGCAGCGGGTGCAGCCGGTAGCCGAAGCGCCCCAGCCACGCCGCCACCGCCGAGAGCTGCACCTGCGCCGGATCCCAGCGCACCCGCAGCCGCGCGCGGCCCAGATCCAGCCGCGCCTCCGACACCCCGGGGAAGACCCACGGCAGGCGCTCGGCCACCCAGACGCACCCTGCGCAGTGCACCCCGTCCACCGCAAGCTCTGCGCTGCGCGTCCCGTCCGGAAAACCCTGCGTGTGCTCCTGCAAAAAATGCAGCGCGTCCAGCTCCGCGTTGACCGGCGCCTCCGCGCTCGGCCCCACCGGGCACGCCTCGCCGCCGCTGGCCTCGCGCAGCGTGTAGAAGCCCTCCAGCCCCGAGGCGTGCAGCGCCTCGTAGACCGCCGCGCACCCCGGACAGCAGAAGGTGCGCTCCCCCGGCGCCGCGGGGAGCGGCGCCGGGAGCCCGCAGTGAGCACAAGGCTGCGCGCGCTCGGTCATGGCGTCGCGGCCTCCTGCCGCGTCACCTGGAGGAAGCGCTGCCCCTCACGCTCCACGTCCACCGTGAGATCCCAGAGCCCGGGCCGATCCAGCGCGATCCGCGACGTGTAGACGCCGGGCGAGCCCGGCACCGGCGTCAGCGCCCCCTCCAGCCCCTGCGCCTGGGTCGCGTGGCGCGCCAGCAGCCGCCCCGTCGCCCCGTCCAGCGGCTGCCCCGCGCGATCCCGCAGCGTCACGCGCTGCCCTGTCCCCGGCGCGCCCAGCTCCACCGCCGCGCCCCAGCCCAGCGCCGCGCTCTCGCGCAGCAGCTCCCGGTGGGCGTCCCAGTCCACGGCCTGCTGGTAGTAGTCCTCCTCGACCTGCGCGCCGTTGTCGCTCGTGGCGCTCAGGACGAGCGCCACGTTCGCCAGCACCGAGAGCCCCAGGATCGACACCACCAGCCCAGGCCAGAAGATGTGCGCGGGGATGAGCGGACGCCGCCGCGCCTCCACCGACTCCATCGCTTGCACCCCGTCCATATCGCCTCCTTGAGGGGCCCCGCTCATCGCGACGGCCCCAAAAGCTTGAAGGAGAGCTCCACGTTCGCCTCGCCGCCGTCGGTCACGCGGAAGCGCGCCGGGGTCGAGCCGCTGTGGAAGGCCGCCGCCGGGGCCACCACCCAGGCGTCCACGTGCACCATCTCGCTCGGCTCCAGGCTCAGGTCCCCGGAGCCGATGTACTTGATCTCCGTCCCGGCAGGCTCCAGCGCCTCGATCCGGAACGTCGCCTCCTCGCCGCTGCGGTTCTGCACGCGGAAGCGCAGGCGGTTGGCGACCTGCCCCTCGGGCAGCTCCATGAAGGGCGCGCCGTTGTTGGGGCGCACCACCCCGGCGTCCACCGCCGAGCGGCCGATGATCAGCCACCCGAAGACGCTCAACACCACCGAGAGCACCACCACATAGATCGCCAGGCGCGGCCGGAAGACGCGGCGAGGCTGCTGCTCGATGGCGTTGAGGGAGGAGTAGCGGATCAAGCCGACGGGCTTGTTGACCTTGAGCATGATCGCGTCGCAGGCGTCGATGCACTGCATGCAGTTGATGCACTCCATCTGGAGGCCGTCCCGGATGTCGATCCCGGTCGGGCAGGTGCGGACGCAGGCGCCGCAATCAACGCAGTCCCCCAGCGCAATCTTTGCGCCGCCCTCCTCCTCTTTGCGCGCCTTGGCGCTCCGGCGACCGCGCGGCTCGCCGCGGGCCGGATCGTAGCTCACGATCAGCGAGTCCCGGTCCAGGAGCACCGACTGGATCCGCGCGTAGGGGCAGGCCAGCGTGCACATCTGCTCGCGGAAATACGCGAAGTCAAACATGATCAGCGCCGTCACCCCCGCCATCATCACGAAGTAGCCCCAGTGCTCGCTTGGGGAGCTGGTCATGAAGGTCAGCAGATCCCCCCAGCTCACAAAGTACGCGACGAAGGTGTGGGCCAACACCAGCGCCACCAGCAGGAAGAGCCCGTACTTCAAGCCCTTCTTCATCAAGCCGTCGATCTCCAGCTCCTGACCGTCCTGGCGCTGGCGCCTGCTCGCAGGCCCCTCCACCAGCGCCTCGATGGGGCGGAAGACCAGCTCCATATAGACCGTCTGCGGGCACGCCCAGCCGCACCACGCGCGCCCCAGGAGCGCCGTCACCAGCACCACCGACACCAACACCCCGATCCCGAAGAGCATCAGGAGCACCGTGTCGTTGGCGAAGAGCGTCAGCCCGAAGAAGTGGAAGCGGCGATGCAGCACATCCAACAGGATCGCCGGGTAGCCGCCGACCGGGATGATCGGCAGCAGCATGAAGATCGCGATCAAGAGATAGCCCACCACCCGGCGGCGCGTCAGCCACGACCCCAGGCTCAGCACCGGGTACATCCAGCGGCGGCGACCGTCCTTCTGGAGCGTCGTCAAGACCTCCTCGGGGGCCTCCAGCACGTTGGAGGGCGCCGCGTGGGCCCTGGGCTCGGCAGGCTGGGTTTCGGGTGTGGGAGGCTCCGGAGTCGGAGCCGAGGAGGGAGAGGGGGTCTGCATGGGAGCACCTGGTGCGATGGCCTGGCGGCCGTGGCGGCCCGAGAGGGCGCAGGCCCACCGCGTCCCCATCGGGGGGGCGAGCGCCCGCGCCTGGCGTATGTGCACATGCTGTGCCTACCAGGCGCGGGAGCACGCCAAAGGGCTAGTTCCCCTCGTAGGGCTCGCCCTGGGGCGCCTTCGCCCCCGCAGGCTCGGTGCCCTGCACCGAGCGGATCCAGCTCACCGCGGCGATCACCTCATCCGGCTTCATCAGCGGACCCCACGCCGGCATCCCCTTGTCGGGCGCGCCCTCCGCGATCACCGTGTGGATCGACTTCAAGCTCCCGCCGTGGATCCAGAACTTGTCCGTCAGGTTCGGCCCGATCAAGCCCTGACCCTTGTCGCCGTGGCACGACGCACACTTGGACGCAAAAATTGCGCCCCCCTGCTCCGACGCACCAGGCGCCGCCACCGCAGCCGCCAGCTCCTCCTCCGTGATCGTCGGCTTCGGATGCGCCGCCTCCCACTCCCGGACCAGCGTGTCCACGCGGACGCTCTCCGTCTGGAGATCCATCGTGTAGTCGTTGATGAAGCCCAGCCCGATGGCCACGACGTACACCCCCGACCACACGATCGTCACATAGAAGCTCCACTTCCACCACCCAGGCAGCGGATTGTCATACTCCTGAATACCGTCGTACTCATGCGGCTTCAGCACATCCTCGCCGCTCACATTATGGCGCTGTTCGCTCATCACCGCACCTCCCCGTGCTGAGGCTCCGGCTCCTGCAAGGGCAGCTGGCTCACCTCCTCCACCTCACCCCGGCGCATCATCAGCGCGCGGACCATCAGGGCCAGGAAGACACCGAAGAAGATCAGGAGACCCACCTCGGCAAAGATCTCCAACCCCGCGTTCTGCATCACGTCCCGCATCATGGGGCCACCTCCGACTGCGCGCTGGCCTCGGCGCCCAGCTTCATCTCACGATCCAGATCCACGCCCAGACGCTGGAGGTACGCGATCATCGCCACCACCTCCTTGTTCGCCAGCCCCGCAGGACCACCCTCCGCCTCGATCTCGGCGGCGATGGACGCCGACTGCTTCTCCGCGTCGGACACCGCGCTCTCCACCTGGGCCTCCGTGTACGGCACACCCAGCGTGATCATCGCCCGCAGCTTCTGCTGCGTGTGGCTCATGTCCAGATCCCGCTCCAGCAGCCAGCCGTAGGCCGGCATGATCGACTTCTCGTTCACCGCCCGCGGGTTCTCGAAGTGGCGCACGTGCCACGTGTGCGACTTGCGCAGCTTGCCCACGCCCTCGCGCGCCAGATCCGGCCCCGTCCGCTTCGAACCCCACAGGAAGGGGTGCTCGTAGACGTACTCGCCCGGCTTGCCATACTCCCCATAACGCTCCACCTCGTGGCGCATCGGGCGGATCATCTGCGAGTGGCAGTTGTTGCACCCCTCGCGGATGTAGAGGTCGCGACCCTCCAGCTCCAGCGGCGTGTAGGGCTGCACCGAGGCGATCGTCGGGATGTTCGACTTCACCAGGATCATCGGCACGATCTCCGCGATAGAGCCCACCAGGATCCCCACCAGCACCAGCACCGTGAACACGCCGCCCCAACCCTCCAGCATCCGGTGGATGTTGCCGTGGGACTGCGCGTGGACCTTGTTCAGCACGTCGTCGTACTTCACGCCGCCACGAGGCAGCGGGATCGCCTCGGCGCCGCCCATCACCACCTCGCGCGCCGTCACCGACACCGTCTCGTCGCTCAGCTTCGCCTTCGACTTCACCACCGACATGACCAGGTTCAGCACGCCCAGGAGCGTCCCCGCCAGGTAGAGCGTCCCGCCCACCACGCGCACCCAGTACATCGGGATCAGCTCCGCCACCGTCTCCACAAAGTCCGGGTACGCCAGGCGACCCGTCTCGTCGAACGCGCGCCACATCAACCCCTGCGCCACACCCGCGCTGTACATCGCCATGACGTACACGATGATCCCGATCGTGCCGAGCCAGAAGTGCGCGTTCGCCAGCTTCTTGCTCCACATCTCCGTCTTCCACAGCTTCGGCACCAGCCAGTACACCATGCCGAACGTCATGAAGCCGTTCCAGCCCAGCGCACCCGAGTGCACGTGCGCGATCGTCCAGTCCGTGTAGTGCGAGAGCGCGTTCACGCTCTTCACCGAGAGCATCGGACCCTCGAACGTCGACATCCCGTAGAACGTGATCCCCACCACGAAGAACTTCAGCACCGCGTCATCGCGCAGCTTGCCCCACGCGCCGCGCAGCGTCAGCAGCCCGTTGAGCATCCCGCCCCAGCTCGGCATCCACAGCATCACCGAGAACACCATCCCCAGCGTCGAAGCCCACTCCGGCAGCGCCGTGTAGTGCAGGTGGTGCGGACCCGCCCAGATGTAGATGAACACCAGCGACCCGAAGTGGATGATCGAGAGCTTGTAGGAGAACACCGGGCGGTTCGCCGCCTTCGGCGGGAAGTAGTACATCAGCCCAAGGAACGGCGTCGTCAGGAAGAACGCCACCGCGTTGTGCCCGTACCACCACTGCACCAGCGCGTCCTGCACACCCGCGTACACCGAGTAGCTCTTGAGCACACCCGCCGGGATCACCAGGCTGTTGAAGATGTGCAGCACCGCCACCGTGATGATCGTCGCGATGTAGAACCAGATCGCTACGTAGAGGTGCTTCTCGCGACGACGCGCGATCGCCCCGAAGAAGTTGATCGCAAAGACCACCCACACCACCGCGATGGCGATGTCGATCGGCCACTCCAGCTCGGCGTACTCTTTACTCTGTGAATAACCTAATGGCAGCGTGATCGCCGCCGACACGATGATCCCCTGCCAGCCCCAGAAGTGCGCCTGGCTCAAGATGTCGCTGAACATCCGCGTCTTGAGCAGCCGCTGGCTGGAGTAGTAGATCGCCGCAAAGATCGCGTTCCCTGCGAACGCGAAGATGACCGCGTTGGTGTGCAGCGGACGCAGCCGCCCGAAGGTCAACACCTCGTGGACGTTCGCAGGCCACCACGCGATCTGGAGCGCGATGATGAGCCCGACGAGCATGCCGACCGCTCCCCAGACCATCGTCGCATAGACGAACCACCGCACGATGCGGTCATCATAGGTCACCTGCTCCATCCTCGGGGAGGCGTGGGCTGCGGGACCTGTTGAGAGTGCTGCCTCCATGGGCTGCTCCTTCTGTGTTGGCGCTCTGGGAGGGGTGAGCGCGCGTCTGCCTCTGGGCGCCGCCCTGGGCGGCGACCCTCCGCTCCCCGCCGCTAACCAAGAAACATGCCACGCTCCCGACGCCCACAGCGCCGACGCCCACTCCCGCAGGCCGCCTGGCATCTTTTGCGCCTCGCCCCAAGGCGCGTGCAAAATATGCGCGCCGCCCCCCGCGCGCGCCGCCCTCCGCCCCGCCCGGCGACCTCGACGCCAGACGGCCCGCCTCTTGCTCAGACGCGCCACGGGCAGGGCAAACCCCTCCCGCCCCCACGCCGCGAGGTGCGCACCATGAACGAGCTCTATCCACAATACGCCCAGGTCCTCAGCGTCGGCCTCCTCTGGGTCACCCTGCACTGCTCCGGCATGTGCGGACCCATCATGATCGGCCTCACCGCGGGCGGCGGCGGACGCGACACCCCCGCAGCACGCGCCTGGTGGAGCGCGCGCCGCGTCCTCGCCTATCAGGGCGGCCGCGGGCTCATGTACGCCCTCCTCGGCGCCCTCGCGGGCGGCCTCGGCGCCGCCCTGGAGGACCTCCTGAGCGCCGTCTCACACGTCGCCGGGCTCGTCGTCGCGGCCCTCCTCCTCGGCGCCGCCCTCCTCCACCTCCCCGCCCTCCAGCGCCTCCGCCCCGGCAGCGCCGCCCTCGGCTCCTGGAGCGGGCGCCTCCTCGCCAGGGCCCTCCGCCTCACCCGCGCCGGGCGGAGCCCCGGTCAGAGCGCCTGGTGGCGCATGGCCCTGGTCGGCTTCGCCATGGGCCTCCTGCCCTGCATGCTCATGTTCTGGGTCCTGGGGCTCGCCGCCTCCACCGCCCACCCCGCCCACGGCGCCGCCGTGATGCTCCTCCTCGTCGCCCTCACCACCCCCATGCTCCTCCTCACCGGCGTCCTCCCCCACCTCCTCGGCGGACGCTGGCGCGCCCAGGGCGAGCGCCTCCTCCCCTGGGGCCTCGCCTTGAGCGGCCTCTGGCTCGGGCTCATCTCCGCGGCGGCCAACGGGTGGATCGCCCACGTCCACTTCGCCTTCCACCTCGGCGGCGAACCCTTCGCCGTCATGCTCTGGTAGGGCGCAGCGCCCGCAGCGCCGCCTTCTGAAGCTCCGCCAACGGCAGGATCAGCGCCGAACACCCCAGCGCCAGCCCAAGCGCCGTCAGCCCAAGCGGCGTCGTGTGGAAGATCGTCCGCAGGAGCGGCACATAGAGCGCCAACCCGTGCAGCCCCGCCGCCACCGCCAGCGCTCCCCAGAGCGCCCGGTTGCTGAAGAGCCCCAGCCGCAGCAGCGACTCCCGCACGTTGCGCGTGTTGAAGGCGTGGAACATCGGCATGAACGCCAGGATCGTGAACGTGAAGGTCTGCGCCTCCCGCAGCCCCGCGCCCCCTTCAGGCCCCCCCATGTACGCGAAGGCCCACAGCGCCGCCGCCGCCATCACGGCGCCCCAGCCCCCCATCCACACCAGCTCCCCGCGCAGCAGCAGCGGCTCGTCCGGCCGACGCGGCGGACGCGCCATCGGATCGGGGTGGATGGGCTCGACCCCCAGCGCCAGCGCCGGGAGGCCGTTGGTGATCAGGTTGATCCAGAGGATCTGCGTCGGCGTCAGCAGCGCAGGCCAGCCCAGGAGCGACGCCGCGAACACCGCCAACACCAGCCCCGCGTTGATGCAGAGCAGAAACAATATAAATTTCTTTATATTTTCGTATATAATCCTGCCTTCTTCCACCGCGGTGACGATCGTGGCGTAGTTGTCGTCCTGGAGGACCAGATCGGCGGCCTCCCGCGCCACGTCCGTCCCGCCCCGCCCCATCGCGATCCCGATCGTCGCCGCCCGGATCGCCGGGGCGTCGTTCACCCCGTCCCCCGTCATCGCCGCCACCTCACCCCGCGCCGTCAACGCCTGGATCACCCGCAGCTTGTGCTCCGCCGACGCCCGCGCCACCACGTCCAGCCGCGCCACCGCCTCCCGCAGCCCCGCCGCGTCCAGCCGCTCCACCTCCGGCCCCGAGAGCACCACCGGCGACGCTCCCCCCAGCCCAAGCTCCCGCGCGATCGCACGCGCCGTCCGCGGGTGATCCCCCGTGATCATCATCGTCCGCACCCCCGCAGCCGACGCCGTCTCCAGCGCCGCCCGCACCTCCACCCGCGGCGGGTCCGCGATGGCGACCAGCCCCAGGAGCGTCAGCTCCGCCTCCGCCTCCTCCACCCCCTCGGGCGGCGCCTCCAGGCGGCGCCCCCCCAGCGCCAGGACCCGCCGGCCCGCCGCCGCCCCGGCGGGGAGCGGGGGCGCCCGCGACGGGGGCGGGGGCGGGGGCGGCGGCGGGG
>CAUJGC010000123.1 GCA_963169075.1 Myxococcota bacterium | reverse complement strand
GTCGCTGGGGCCGGTGGGGGCAGGGGGACGCAAGCGCAGCGACCGGTGGCGAGCGAGCGGAGCGAGGGAGGTCGGTGTCCCCCCGTCACGGGGGGGACCGGGGGCGTTCGTCCAATCCCGGAGGGTTGGACGTTACGCCCCCGGGGGGGTCCGGATCACACCTCCCGACCGTCCAGAAAGCTCTTCTTCGGGTGGCGGCGCATGTAGTCGATGAGGACGTCGAGGTAGGTCGAGAGGTGGGGGCAGGCGACACCGGAGCCCTCCAGGAGCGCCTCGGTCTGGGCGGTGTCGTAGCGGGCGTCGTGGTTGAAGTAGGTGATGACCTCGCGGGGGACCCCCAGGGAGCGCCGGACGGCGCGCGAGCGCAGCGCCGCCTCGACCACCAGCGAGGGCAGCGCGGCGACCGCCGGGGGGCGCCCCATGATCTCCAGCATCAGATCGAGGACATCGGCGGCCCGCATCGGGTGGGGATCGGCGATGTGGAAGACCTGCCCGGCCGCGTCAGGGTGCGCGGCCAGCGTGACCATCGCGTCGATCGCGAAGTCCACCGGCACGATGTTCACAAACGACGCGCCCTCGCCGGCGTTCAGCATGGGGAGCGCGCTGGGCAGGCGGTCGAGGAGCTTCATGATGTAGTAGGGGCCGTCGTACTTGTCCGTCTCCCCGGTGCGGGAGTCTCCGACGACGATGCCGGGGCGGAAGATGACGGTGGGGATGCGGCGGCGGCGGCGCTGCACCTCGACCTCTGCGAAGAACTTGGTGGACTCGTAGTGGTTCTTGAAGCCCTGGCCCTCGTCCAGCTCGCCCTCGCGGATGCGGCCGGTGCGCTGGCCGGAGACGTAGCAGGTGGAGATGTAGAGGAGGCGCTGGAGGCGCGGCGACGCCTCGGCCAGATCGAGGACGTTGCAGGTGCCGTGGACGTTGACCCGGTGGGCGACCTCATCGGCCACGGCCAGGTTGTAGATGGCCGCCAGGTGCCAGATGTGGGTGATGCGCGCGGCGAGGACGTCGTACTCGGCGCGGGGGAGGCCCAGGAGGGGCTGGGTGATGTCGCCCACGGCCAGGGACCAGCGGTCGGCCAGGGCGGGGTGGGCGCGCTGGAGCGCCTCCAGGGTGTCCTCTGCGACCGCTATGAGGCGGTCTTCGACCAGGAGGACGAAGGTCAGCTCGGGGTGATCGGCGGCCAGGCGCAGGAGGAGGCGCTTGCCCAGGAAGCCCGGGAAGCCGGTGATGAAGGCGGTGGGTGAGGTCGTCATGAGTGGAGCTGAGATATCCATGTTGTATTAAGATGAATTCAGCGCATCCTGGCGAGCGACCAGGCTTGTTGGACGCGGAGGCTGAGGCGGTCGAGGAGGGGTCGGAGATCGGGGCCGATCTCCATCATGGCGCCGAGGGCGTTGAGGGCGACGCTCTCCGCGAGGGAGACGGGGACCCAGCGGACGCGGGCGGTGCGGAGGGCGGAGCGGGAGTTGGCGTGGACCTCCCCGAGGGCCCAGCGCGGGACGAGGACGGCGCAGGTGCCGCCGGCCCAGGTCTCCAGGGCGGAGGTGACGTGCTTGGGGATCCAGCGCGCGGGGTCTTCGCTCTGATCGGGCCAGGCGAGGATGACGACGCCGCGGTCCTGGGCGCCGCTCCAGAGGGGGGCCTCGTCGCGGCGGGTGAGGGGCGCGGCGGTGAGGAGGGAGACGCCGGTGGCGAGGTGGCGCGGCTCCAGGGGGGGCAGCGCGGCCAGCTCGGGGACGGGGGGGCCGGGGAGGGTGTGGACCTCGCGGTCGAGGGCGGCGTCGATGAGGTGGATGGCGGGTCGGGTGGGGGTCCAGCTGTGGAAGACGACGGCGGTGCGGGGCATCCGGAGGAAGTCCTGGAGCCAGACGCGGAGCCCGGCGCGGAAGGCGGGGGCGTGGGGGGCGGGGCCGCCGAGGATCTCCTCGGCGTCGCTGAGGACGATCCAGCGGACGCGGTCGGGCTCGGGCTCCTCGAAGACGAGCTGGAGGAGGACGCGGGCCTCGGCCTCCCGCAGGGGGTAGAAGGAGCGCATGTGGACGAGATCGGACTCGTCGGCGGCCTCGCGGAACTCGGGGGAGGTCAGGGTGGCGATGGCGTCGAAGTCGCCGGAGAGGATGGCCTCGGAGACGCAGACGGCGCCCTCGTGGGACATCCCGACGGTGTTGCGGAGCCAGGTCAGGGGGCTGTGGCTGGCGGGGATGCGGGCGCGGAGGCGGTGGAGGTAGCGGAGGCCCTCGATGCCGCGGAAGAGGGCCCGCACCAAGGCGAGGCCGATGGTGACGCGATCCGCCATGAGGCTGGCGATGGGGAGGTGGATGACCAGATCGTCGGGGTGGGCCTCTCCGACGGCCTGGGCGAAGCGCGCGGCGGCGTCGGGCTCGCTGGGGCAGGGGTGCGCGAGGAGGAGGCCGGAGGCGCCGGTGGAGAAGCGTCGGGAGGTCGCGCGCGCGCGGAGGCTCTGAATCCAGGCGTCCATGGGGGGGCTACCCTTGAGAGAGCGGTTCGGTTGGGCGGCGCCGAGGGCCCGCGGCGGAGCACGATAGCACGACGCGGCGCTGGGCGCACGCGCTCGGGGTTGAAGATCGGCGTCGGACCCGGTAATCCGGGTGCGTGTGGGGATCCACGGGGGGGCGGCGGAGCGGAGGAGGAGCGATGGCGGTGAAGCGGGCGGCAGCGGCGACCCATTACGTGGCGATCCAGGCGCATGAGGTGACGGCGGACGCGCCCTCGACGGCGGCGGTCTGCGCGGCGCTGGGGGGGCGCGGCGCGGGGCTGGGGGGGCTGCACGTGGGGCTGATGGCGTTGATGGAGGATCTGGGGGGTGTTCCGACCCCGGAGGCGCTGCGCTCCAGCCGGGACTTGCGGGTGCTGGGCCGGGGGCTGGAGGCGCTGGAGGCGGCGGGGCTGGCGTCGCGGAGCCGGGAGCGGCTGCGCCAGACGGCGCTGGGCGGGGCGGCGCTGCGCGCGGGGCTGGAGGCGGCCTGGGAGGAGCGGGCGGCGGCGGCGGCGGGGGCGGAGGGGGGGGGGGGGAGGCAGGCGCGAGGGGGGAGC
>CAUJGC010000122.1 GCA_963169075.1 Myxococcota bacterium | reverse complement strand
GGGCGGGCCCCGCCGGGCGCTCCGCGTCCCCCCGGGGGGGCGGGGGGGGCCCGGCCCCGCTCCGCTCCCTGCGCCCCCGGGCGCCAGCGGGGTTGCCGGGAGGGGATCAGCCCTTGACCACGATGTTGATGATGCGCCCGGGGACGTAGACCTCTTTGACCAGCGGCTTGCCGTCGATCCAGGAGGCGACGGCGGCGCGGGCGGTGGAGAGGGCGAGGTCCTGGGTGGCGTCCGCAGGGATGTGGATGGTGGCGCGCACCTTGCCGTTGACCTGGACGGCCATCTTGACGGCGGTGTCGAGGGTGAGGGCCTCGTCGAAGGTGGGCCAGGTCTGGAGGGCCAGGCAGCGGGTGTGGCCGAGGCGGCGCCAGACCTCTTCGGCCAGGTGGGGGGCGAAGGGGGAGAGGACCCGGAGGAGGGCTTCGAGGGCGGCGCGGGGGACGACCTCGAGCTTGTAGAGGTCGTTGACGTACTCCATCATCGCGGCGATGGCGGTGTTGAAGCGCATCCCCTCGATGTCCTCGGTGACCTTCTTGATGAGGCGGTGGGTGAGGCGCTGGGTGTCCCCTTCGAGGGCGACGCCCTGGATGCGGGGATCGATGGCGCCGGTGTCCGTGTCGATGGCGAGGCGCCAGACGCGGCTGAGGAAGCGGAAGACGCCGGAGATGTTGCGGGGGTTCCAGGGCTTGACCTGCTCCAGGGGCCCCATGAACATCTCGTAGAGGCGGAGGGAGTCGGCGCCGTACTCGCGGATGACGTCGTCGGGGTTGACGACGTTGCCGCGGGACTTGCTCATCTTCTCGGTCAGCTCCTCCAGGGGGATGCCGTTCCAGGTGGGCTCGTCCTTGTCCCAGGTGACCTGGGCGTTGGGGACGGTGCGCTCCTCGACGAGGACGCCGGTGGTCTTGTGGCGGACGCCGTCGCCGGTGGTGTGGACCTCTTTGGAGGAGAAGGTGGCGCCCGTGGCGGGGTCCACCCAGTAGCGGTAGGAGAGGCCGAGGATCATGCCCTGGTTGACGAGGCGCTGGAAGGGCTCGCGGGTGGAGACCCAGCCGATGTCGAAGAGGACCTTGTGCCAGAAGCGGGAGTAGAGCAGGTGGAGGACGGCGTGCTCGACGCCGCCGACGTAGAGGTCCACCGGCATCCAGTAGCGCTCGGCCTCCTTGTCCCAGGGGGCCTGGTCGTTGTGGGGGTCGATGTAGCGGAGGTAGTACCAGCACGAGCCCGCCCACTGCGGCATGGTGTTGGTCTCGCGGCGCCCGGGGGCGTCGGTGCCCGGCACGGGAGCGTCGAGCCACTCCGCCGCCGAGGCCAGCGGCGGCTCGCCGGTGGTGGTGGGCTGGTAGGAGGTGATGTCGGGGAGCTGGAGGGGGAGGTGCTCCTCGGGGAGCGGGTGGGGGTCGCCGTTGGCGTCGAAGACGATGGGGAAGGGCTCGCCCCAGTAGCGCTGGCGGGAGAAGAGCCAGTCGCGGAGCTTGTAGTTGATGGCCTTGACGCCGACGCCCTGCTCCTGGAGCCAGTCGATGATGGCAGCCTTGGCCTCGGGGACGCGCTTGCCGTCGAGGAAGCCGGAGTGGACCAGGACGCCGTCGCCGGTGAAGGCGGCCTGCTGGACGTCGGCCTCGGGGGCGTCGATGACCTTGAGGATGGGGAGGTCGAAGGTGCGGGCGAACTCCCAGTCGCGCTCGTCGTGGCCGGGGACGGCCATGATGGCGCCGGTGCCGTAGGAGATCAGCACATAGTCCGCCACCCAGACCGGGACGGGCTGGCCGTTGACGGGGTTGATGGCGTAGCCGCCGGTGAAGACGCCGGTCTTCTCCTTGGCGAGATCGGTGCGCTGGAGGTCGCTCTTGCGGGAGGCGGCGTCGCGGTAGGCGCTCACGGCCTCGCGCTGGGCGTCGGTGGTGAGGACGTCCACCAGGGGGTGCTCCGGGGCCAGGACCATGTAGGTGGCGCCGAAGAGGGTGTCGGGGCGGGTGGTGAAGATGCGGATCGCGCCGGGGCCGTCCTGGAGCTTGAACTCGACCTCGGCGCCGATGGACTGGCCGATCCAGTTGCGCTGCATCTCCTTGACGTTCTCGGGCCAGTCGAGGCCGTCGAGATCGTCCAGCAGGCGGTCGGCGTAGGCGGTGATCTTGAGCATCCACTGGCGCATGGGCTTGCGGATGACGGGGTGGTTGCCGCGCTCGCTGCGCCCGTCGATGACCTCCTCATTGGCGAGGACGGTGCCCAGGGCGGGGCACCAGTTGACGGGGACCTCCGCGATGTAGGCCAGGCCCTTCTTGTAGAGCTGGAGGAAGATCCACTGGGTCCACTTGTAGTAGTTGGGGTCGGTCGTGTTGACCTCCCGCGCCCAGTCGTAGGAGAAGCCGATGGCCTGGAGCTGCTCGCGGAAGCGGTTGACGTTGCGCTCGGTGGTCTCGCGCGGGTGCGTGCCGTTCTCGATGGCGTACTGCTCGGCGGGGAGGCCGAAGGCGTCCCACCCCATCGGGTGCAGGACGTTGAAGCCCATCATGCGCTTATAGCGGGCGATGATGTCGGTGGCGGTGTAGCCCTCCGGGTGCCCGACGTGAAGCCCCGAGCCCGACGGGTACGGGAACATGTCCAGCACATAGTACTTGGGCTTGGTGCGGTCTTCTCCGGTGCGGAAGACCTGCTGCTCCTCCCAGATGCGCTGCCATCGCGGCTCGATCTCCGAGGGGGTGTATCGCTTCGGCTCCATAGGGCGTCCCTTTCGTCAGGCAGAGGGTGAGGTGTGGGCGTCACGCCCAGGCTCGCAAGGTCTAGTCGAGATGGTGTGTGGGGTCAAGCGCCCCCCCCGGTCCCCCCCGTGACGGCAA
>CAUJGC010000121.1 GCA_963169075.1 Myxococcota bacterium | reverse complement strand
GGCGCGGGATTCGTCCGTGTTCTCAAGCACTTGCAGCCACGGCAGCAATCACCTGCTGGGTGAGCTCGCTACGCACCCGATCGAGCCGCGCTGCGGCGCGCTGGCGGCGTGGGGGGGGGGGCGGCGGGGGGGGGCGGGCCCCGGGGGGGGGGGGGCGCGCCCCCCCCCCCCCCCCCCCCCCCCCCCCCCCCCCCCCGCCCCCGGGGGGGTCAGCCGAGGTGTTCGATCATGGCGAGGGAGGGGGCGTGGGCTTTATCGACGGAGAGGGCGCGGCGGAACATGTCTTTGGCGCGTCGGGGGTCTCCGGTCTCGTAGCGGATCATGCCCATGAGGTAGTACATGTCGAGGCGCTCGGCGTCGGAGAGCTCGTTTTGCTTGAGGAGGGCGACCTGGAGGGCCTTGAGGGCGTCGTCCCACTTCTGTGTCTCGTAGAGGAGCTGTCCGAGGAGGAGGATGTTGTCGAGGCGTCGTCCGTCGAGCTTGTAGCACTCCTGGTGTGAGGCGACGGCGGCTTCGATGTGTCCGGCGGCGTAGTCGGCGCGTCCTTTGTGGAACCAGAGGAGGGCGAGCTTGTCCTTGGCGCCGAGCTGCTCGGCGAGGTCGAAGCCGCGCTCGATCCAGGGTCCGGCGTGGGCGAGGGCGCCGGTGAGGACCCAGGCGTCGATGAGCTGGGTGAGGATGTCGAGGGCGAGGAGGGGCTCAGGGTTTCGGTTCCAGGCGCGCTCCAGGATCTGGATGAGGAAGGTGGGGTTGTTGGCGCGCTCACGGATGAGGGTGGCGAGCTGGAGTTCGAGGGCGACCTGCTCCGCGACGTCGGCGCAGCGGTCGATGTCGTACTGGACGGTCTGGATGATGGCATCCCAGAGCTGGAGGTCGGCGTAGAGCTGGACGAGGCGGTCGCGGACGCCGGAGGTGCCGTCGGCGTCCAGCTCCCAGGCGCGGTAGAGGGCGTGGATGGCCAGCTCGGGGTCGTTGAGGCGTCCCTGGTAGAGGTCGCTCTGCTGGATGAGGAGGGGGATCTGGTCGGCAGGCTCGGGGGTGATGGCGATGAGGCGGTCGAGGGCGGCGACGACGTCGGTCCAGGCTTCGTCCTGCTGGGAGAGGTCGAGGAGGAGGAGGACGGCGTCGCGGTCTTCGGGGTTGATCTGGAGGGCGAAGGCGAGGTGGGCCTTGCCGAGTTCGCGGTCGTTGAGGCGGGCAGGGTCGAGGGCGAGGGCGGAGAGGTGGAGGGCGAGGCGGGCCTGGGTCTGGGGGTCGTGTGCGGCGGCCTCCATATCGGCCAGGAGGATATCGCGCAGCTCCTCCCAGCGGAGGTCGCGCTCCAGGGCGCCGAAGAGTCGCTCGGTGACCTCGGCGTTGTCGGGCTGGAGGGCGTGGGCGTCGCGGAGGCAGGCGATGGCGGTGTCGAGGTCGTTGAGGTGGTCGGCGGCGATGCGCGCGGTGGTGAGGGTGAGCTGGAAGCGCTCGTCGTCGTCGTCGGTGAGGGCGGCGCGCTGCTCGGTGGTGAGGAGGAGCTCGCTCCAGCGCTCCTCCTGGGCGTAGAGGTCCGCGAGGGCGGCGAGGAGGTCGGGGCGCATGGGCTCGGCGTCGCGGAGGCGCTCGTAGAGGTCGATGGCGGTGGGGAGGTCGCGGAGGCGCTCGGCGGCGAGCTGCGCGGCCTTGAGGGTGAGGTGTGGGATCTGGGAGGGGTCGTCGCTCTGGGCGAGCTCGATGCGCGCCTGGAGGACGCGGAGCTGTCCGGCGGGGTTGTCGGCGCGCTCGTGGATGGCTTCGAGGCGGGCGAGGACGGCGGCGTCGGGTCCGAAGTCGTCGAGGAGGAGGAGGTAGGCGGCCTCGGCGCGCTCGGGGAGCTGGAGGTCGTCTTCAGCGACGCGTGCGGCCTGGAAGGTCAGGTCGCGGCGCGCGTCGGGGTCCTGGGCGCGTCGGGCGCGGTGGAGGAGGAGTTCGACGAGGTCCTCGAAGCGGTTGAGGCGCTGGAGGAGGGCCTGGAGGGCGTCGGGCGCGTCGGGGTGTCCGGGGTCGAGGGAGAGGGTGAGCTGGAGGAGTTCGACGGCGGGCTCGGGCTCGTGGAGGAGGGTGTCGAACCAGGCGGCAGCCTCGGCGGCGAGGGCGGCGCGGTCGAGCGCGGGGAGGTCGTCGTGTGCGGCGAGCTGGTGCCAGGCGAGGGCGACGGCGCGGGTGTGCTCGCCCTCGGGGAGGGCGAGCTCGCGGAGGGCGTCGCGGAGGGGGTGGTGGTCGGGCTGGTGGGTGAGGTGTTGGAGTCGGAAGCGGAGGGCTTCATCGGCGAAGGCGAGGAGGTCGGCGCTGGCGGCGAGCCGTTCGAGGACGCGGGCCCGGGCGAGGTGGTCGTGCTCGTCGAGGAGGTCGAGGTGGAGGTGGAGGAGCTGGTAGACGCGGCTGTCGTCGGGGATGAGGCTGAACTCGCGTTCGAGGCGCTGGAGGACGTCGAGGCGGACATCCTGGGAGATGCGGTCTTCCTCCAGGGCGTCGAGGAGGAGGTCGCGCGCCTGGGCGCGGTGGTCGTCGTCGAGGGGGAGGTCGATCTGGAGGAGGTCGACGGCGAGGCGTGCGCTGTGGTCGTGGTTCTGGCTGTGGTCCCGGTGGAGGTGGGCCAGCTCGAGGAGGAGGGGCGTGCGCTGGGGGTCTTGCGCGAGGAGGTCGAGGAGGTTGTCGAGGACGTGGATGAGGTCGGCGCGCTCTCCGAGGGCGCGGAGGAGCCTGGCGAGGGTCTGGAGGAGGTGTCGGTCCTGGGGGGCGCGGCCGGAGGCTTCGCGGTAGTAGCGGAGGGCGCGGCGGAGGTCGTCGGCGTCGGCGTCGGCGCGGTCGAAGTGCGCGGCGAGGCCAAGGTAGAGGTCGATGGCGAGGCGGTCGTCTTCGACGCCTCGCTGGAGGCGCTGCTCGATGGCGTCGAGGGCGCGCTGGGGTTGTTGGAGGTCGTTCGCGAGGCGGAGCATGTGCTGCCTGGCGCGCCGGTTGGCGGGGTTGCGCTGGAAGAGGGTGGTGAAGGCGTCGAGGGCGGCCTCGGGGTCGCCCTGGGCCTCGGCCAGCTCGGCGCTGCGTGTGAGGATGGCGTCGCTCCAGGCGGGGTCTTCGGGGCGGAGGTCCGCGAGGGCGGCGAGGTCGCGGGCGAAGCGCTCCTGGGCGCCGTGGTGGGCGAAGATGGCGCGGAGGAGATCGAGGAGGAGGTCGGGGTCGAGGGTGGGCGCGGCGCGAAGCTCCTGGAGGTCGAGGAGGGCCTCTTCGGGGCGCTCTTCGGAGAAGGCGAGGGAGGCGCGGATGGCGGTGTCGAGGGCGGGGAGGAGGGGTGCGGCGCCGGGGTCGAGGGCCTGGGCGCGGAGGGCGCCGAGGATTTGGGGTGCGCGCTCGTCGAAGCGTCCGTGGGCGAGGGCGAGGCGCGCGAAGGTGAGGAGGTGCTCGGTGTCCTGGACGGGGCGGAGGGTGAGGGCGCGCGTCAAGGCGTCAAGGGCCTTGATTTCATCGTTACCCTCGACAAAAGCAGCAGCACGCTTGAGGAGGAGGGTGGCCTTCTCGTCGGGCTGGTCGTCTACGAGGTCGAGGCGGAGGTCGAGGGTCTCCTGGAGGCGCTCGGCGTCGCCGCTGTGCTCGTAGAGCTCGATGAGGCGGTCGAGGACCTCGACGCGGTGGGGGTCGAGGCGTCGGGCCTGGAGGAGGTGTTCGAGGGCGCGGGCGTTGTTCTGGAGGCCGTGGAGGGCGAGGTGCGCGGCCTTGAGGTGGAGGAGGACGAAGCGCCTGCGGAGGAGGTCCTCCAGGCGATCCCAGACCTGGTGCTCCTGGTAGTGGGCCTCCAGGGCGTCGAGGGCGTGTGCGTGGTAGGGCTGGAGGAGGAGGACGGCCTCGAAGTGCTCGATGGGCGAGGCGTCGCTTGGGGCGTCGGGGTGCTCTGCGAGGCGGGCGGCCTGGAGGCGGAGGTCGAGGAGGCGCGCCTTGTCGCGGGTGTGCTGGAGGATGGGGGGGAGCCAGCGGAAGAAGGCGGGGATGTCGCCCTGGGTGAGGGCGAGGTCGAGGAGGCGCTGGAGGAGGTCGAGGGGTTGTGCGGGCTTGAGGGCAGCGGCTTGCTCCCAGGCGTCGCGGGCGTCGTCGGGCTGTTGGAGGTGGAGGAGGTGGACGTCGCCCAGCTCGGTGAGGAGGGCGATGCGGCGCTCGGGTTCGGGCTCGATGTGGGCGCGTCGGCTGAGGGCGTCGGCCAGCTCATCGAAGCGGGCGAGGCGCTGGAAGGTGGCGACGAGGGCGTCGAGGGGGCGGGGGTCTTCGGGGTGCTCTTCGTGGGCGGTGCGGAGGGCCTGGACGGCGCGCGCGTCGTCCTGGAGGTGGTGTATGGCGAGGCGTGCGAGGTCGAGGAGGAGGAGGAGGCGGTCGTCGGGGCGGTCGGTGAGGGCGGCGCGCTCGGCCTTGTGCTGGAGGATGTCGGCGCGTTGGGCGTGGTGCTCCAGCTCGGCGTAGAGGGCGTCGAGGGCGTCGAGGGAGGGGTCGTGTCCGGGGTCGTAGCCGAGGGCGAGCTGGAGGCTGGCGACGGCGCGGTGGGGTTGGTCGAGGTGGTGTCGCTGCCAGCTGGCGGCGGCGTGGAGGAGGTGGACGAGGAGGGGGGCGTCCTGGGGATCTTCGTCGTCGGTGAGGAGGACGACGAGGTGATCGGCGTAGAGGGCGGCGGCGTCCTCGAAGCGGAGGGTGAGGTGGGTGAGGCGCTCCAGCTCGTCGCGGAGGTCGGCGCGGCGGGGCTGGACGCAGAGGGCGTCGCGTGCGTGGTCCCAGGCCGCGGTGGGTTGTTCGAGGTGGTGCTCGGTGATCTGGGCGAGGCGGGCGTAGGCGTCGGCGCGGGGGGCGTCGCGTTGGAGGTCGGGGTCGCGCTCGAGCTGTCGGGCGATGAGGTCCGCGAGGGGCTGCCAGGCTCCGGCGCCCTCGTAGAGGGGGCGGAGCGCGGCGGCGGCGTGGGGGAGGAGGTCATCGCGGAGGGCGAGGCGCTCCAGGCGCTCCAGGGCTCCCGCGTCCGTGGGGAGGCTGCTGAGGAGGTGCTGGAGGGTGGCGATGGCGTCGAGGGGTCGCTGGAGGTGTCCTTCGAGGAGGTCGGCGGCGCGGAGGAGGTCGGCGGCGGCGTCCTGGGGTGCGGCGGCGGCGGCGGCGCGGGCGCGGAGGAGTTCGGCCAGCTCCTCCCAGCGGGCCTCGGCTTCAAAGAGGGCGTCGAGGCGCTGGAGGGTCTGGGGGTTCTGGGGGTCGAGGCGTCGGAGGCGGAGGTAGGCGTCGATGGCGCGGGGGCGGTCCTCCAGGTCATCGTGGAGGGTGGCGATCTCGCGGAGGGTGGTGATCCAGGCGGGATCTTCGGCGTCGAGGCTGTCGAGGAGGACGGGGAGGACGGCGACGAGGCGCGGCTTGTCGCCGCGCGCGCGGTAGAGGGGCTCCAGGAGGGCGGCGGCGCCGGGGTGGGGGAGTCGTTGGAGGAGGCGCTCCAGCTCGACGACGACGTCCTCGTGCTCGGGGTGTGCGTTGAGGAGGGCGGCGGCGAGATCGACGGCGGCGTCGGGGTCGTCGCGGTGGTCGCGGTGGACGCGGAGCAGCTCCAGCTGGAGCTTGAGCTGGGCGGCGGGGTCTTCGGCGCGGAGGGCGCGCTCGTGGAGGAGGTCGGCCAGCTCGTCCCAGCGTCCCAGCTCGCGGAGGAGGCGTCCGAGGTTCTGGAAGGCGGAGGGGTGGGCGGGGTTCAGCTCCAGGGCCTGGGCGTAGGCTGCGGCGGCGGCGGCGGCGTCCCAGCGGGAGTCTTCTTCGACGCGGGCGATGCGGAAGAGGAGGTTGATCTTGTCGCGGGTGTTGCTTGAGGCGGCGACGCGGTCGTGGAGGAGGGCGACGAGGCTGCCCCAGTCGAGGAGCCGGTTGAAGAGTGCGTCGAGGGCGGCGAAGGCCTCCTCGTTGTGGGGCTGGAGGGCGAGGGCGGCGCGGTAGTGGTGGATGGCGCGCTCGTCGGCGCCGACGTCGCGGAGGTAGAGGCGCGCGGCGCGGAGGTGGAGGTCGAGGGCCTCGGCGGGGTCGGTGACGTCGCCGTCGGCGGCGGCGGCGAAGGCGTCTGCGACGGCCTGGGCGGAGAGGGCGTCCCCGAGGTCGGCGCGGAGGCGCTCCAGGGCGTCGGCGGCGAGGGCGCGTCCGGCGGCGCCTTCTCTGTAGACCTCGGCCCAGGCGGCGAGGGCGGCCTGGCGGTCTTCGAGGAGGTGCTCCTGGAGGTCGGCGGTGCGTTGGAGGAGGAGGAGGCGGCGCTCGGGGTCGGCGGCGGCGACGGAGGCTGCTGCGTCCGCGAGGGAGCCCCAGGCGCCCTGGGCGGCGAGGTCGTCCAGCTCGGGGTGGCTCCAGGCGCCGAGGCGTCCGCCGTAGCGGTAGAGCTGGGTGAGGATCTCGCGGGCGGCGGCGGGTCGTGCGGCGGCCTGGAGGTCGGCGGTCTGCTGGAGGATGGCGATGAGGTCGGGGTGCTCGCCCAGGGAGGCCTGGAGGGCCTGGGCGTAGAGCTGGGGGACCATGACGTCGTAGAGGTTCTCCTCCTTGCCGGTGAGGAGCCGGAAGAGGACGCGGCCGAGGGCGAAGAGGTCGGAGGAGGTGGAGGGGAGCGCGCCGGAGGTCAGCTCGGGGGCGATGTAGTAGGGGTTGCCGAGGGCCATGGCGATCTGAGCCCAGGCGCCCGGGGGGAGGTCGTCGGTGGCGGCGAGGGCCCCGGTGATGACGACGCCGCCGTCCTCAGCGACGATGATGTTGCCGGGGCTGAGGTTGCCGTGGACGCGGCCGCGGGCGTGGAGCCAGGCGAGGGCCTGGGTGAGCTGGAGGGCGGCCTGGAGGCGCTGGAGGGGCTGGAGGGAGGCGAGGAGATCGTCGAGGGTGTGGGTGCCGCGCCAGGCGGTGACGGCGAAGACCTTGTCCCCGAAGGCGCGGGGGCGGGCGGCGGGCTGGAGGACGGCGGCGACGCCGGGGTGGCGCAGCTCGCGGAGGGCCTCGGCGCCTGCGACGAAGGCGTAGACCAGGGGGAGGTTGGCGCTCAGCTCGGGCTTGAGGACCTTGATGGCGGCGCTGTGTCCGTCGGTGAGGTGCTGGCCGCGGAAGGTGTTGTCGAGCTTGCCGGTGCGGACGAAGGACTCGGCCTTGAAGTCGCCGTAGATGTCGCACTGGCCCTGGGCGTTGTCGGGGTGGGTGAGGAGGGCCTTGGAGAGCTTGGAGAGGATGCGGCTCCAGGTCTTCGCGGCGGCGGGGTCGTGCTCGGGGTCGGCGTCGAGGGCGCGGGTGACCTGGACGTAGTGGGCCTTGGCGTCCTGGAGCTGGCGTCCGGAGGCGATCTCGATCCAGTCATCCTGGAGGTTGGCGTCGCCCTCCCAGCCGTGGAGGAGGCGCTGGGTGATCTCCAGCTCGGGGAGCTTGCGGGCGGCGCGCTGGAGGAGGATCGGCAGCCGGTCCGGCGTGAAGGCGCGGCTCAGGAGCGCGTCGAGGGCCTCGCCGTCCTGGGCCTCCCAGGCCTGGAGGAGCGTGTTGAGGGTGACCTCATCAAGGTTGGCGTCAAGGAGGGAAGCCTTGGCCTGCTGCTGAAAGAGGTCCAGTGACGTCATGCCCGAACTCCGCGATGAGGGGGGGAGGAGGATGGCTGGCTGGTGCGGGGGTGTCTGAGGCCCCCTGGGAGCGCCGCACGAAGATAGCCCCGCCACGCCCTCGGGATCAAGGTTTCCTCTGCCTTTCCAGGCAGACGCGCGCGCGTGCCTGCCTGGCTTGACGCGGCGCGCGCGAGCCCCATAATGGGTGTCCCCCTGCGCCGCCCGGGCGCCACGCCTCAAGGAGATCCGACCCGATGAGCACCGCCCTCCCACCTCGCCTCCGCGACTGGCGCCGCCAGGGGAGCGCGCTGAAGATCTATCGGCACCGCGTGCATGTGTGGACCCTGGGCGATCCTGGCGCCGAGCCGCTGGTCCTCCTCCACGGCTTCCCGACCTCCTCCTACGACTTCCACGCGGTCGTGGAGGCGCTCGCGCTGCGCTTCTACGTCATCCTCCACGATCACCTCGGCTTCGGGCTCTCCGACAAGCCGGAGGACTACTCCTACTCGCTGCTGGAGCAGGCGGAGGTGGCGATGGAGGTGTGGCGCCAGCTGGGGTTGAAGCGGGCGCACCTCCTGGCCCACGACTACGGGACCTCCATCGCCACGGAGCTGCTGGCGCGCCGCGAGCGGGGGCTGCTGGCGATGGACCTCCTCAGCGTGACCCTCTGCAACGGCAGCGTGCACCTGGATCTGGCGCGTCCGCTCTGGACGCAGCACCTGCTGCGCTCGGGGACGTTGGGGCCGATGGTGGCGCTCCTCTCGACGAGCGGCTTCTTCAAGGCGCGGATCCGCAGCACGCTGGCTCACCCGGAGAGCCTGCCGGAGACGGAGCTGAACCTGATGTGGGAGTCGATCCTCTACAAGGGGGGCAAGGCGCGGATGCCGCAGCTGGCGTCCTACCTGGACGAACGCCAGCGCTTCCGGGAGCGCTGGATCGGTGCGTTGACGCGGCTGAACGTCCCGGCGCACATCCTCTGGGGGCGCCGGGATCCGATCGCGCTGCCTGCGGTGGCGCGTCAGCTGGCGTCGGAGATCCCGGACGCGCGCCTGACGTGGCTGGAGGAGCTGGGTCACTACCCGATGTTGGAGGATCCGGAGCGTTGGTCGCAGGGGGCGTTGAGCTTCTTTTCCTAGACAACATCTCCCTTCCACAGACCGCTCCGCCCCGCCTCGACACGATCCGCTCGACGCCGACCTGCCTGCCGCCGACACCCCGCAGCATGGCACACATCCTGATACCTCCTCCCTCCGCCAACTCGCCGCTGCGCCTCAAGAACGCACCCCACTGCAAGGTGTCATGTCCTCGCGCGTTCTGACGTCGGTTTAGATCCGAGGCGACGCCTCGCGCGTTGGCACCCTACGGCCCCGACGATGCGGCAGCGGCAGGAGAGGCGGAGATGACCCCGACACAACCACACCACACCACGCGCGCCCACGTCGCCGCCTGGACGCGACGCTTCAACCGGCGACGATACACCGAAGAGGCCCTCCGCGCCCTGGGGCTCGCCCTCGGCGCCGGCGCCCTCACCCTCACCCTGCACCGGCTCCTCGACCTCCCCGCCCTCACCGCAGCCTTCGCCCTCGTCGCTGCCGCCGCCCTGATCACCCGCGCCGTCCGGCGCGCCCGGCGACGCGCCCTCACCCCCCAGGGTATGGCACGCTGCGTCGATCGGCACCTCGCCCTCGACGACCTCCTCTCCACCGCGCTCGCCGTCGAAGACGGACACGCCGCAGGGGACCCCGACCTCGCCTCGATCGTCGCCGCACGCGCCGACCGGATCGCCGCCACCCTCGACGTCCGCCCCATCGGCCCCCTCCGCTGGCCCTGGCGCCCTACCCTCCTCGGCGCGCTCGCCGTCGCCGCCGCGGCGCTCCTCCCCGCCCTCCCCGGAGCACGCCAGCGCCAGGACGACCGCGCCGCTCACCTCGACGCCTCGCGCGACGACGCCTCGCGCCCCGATCCCGCGCCGCGACGCCCCAGCCCGCCCCTCCCCGAGGCCACCCGCGAGCAGCTCCGCCGCGACGCCGACGCCCTCCAGACCCTCGCGAAGCGCAGCGACCTCCACCCCGACACGCAGCGCCTCCTCGCAGCGGCGGCGCAGCGCCTCCTCGACGCCTCGCAGCGCGACTCCGCCGACCCCGCCCAGACCCTCGGGGACCTCTCCAGCGCCGAAGCCCACCTCCGGGAGGCCGAACGACAGGCCGCGCAGCCCGCCACGCGCCCCCTCCCCGACCCCGCCGCCCTCCCCGACCCGAGCCTCCGCGACGCCCTCCAGCGCGCCCTCCAGCGCGATGACCACGACGCCGCCCGCAGCCTCACCCGCGAGCTGCAACGCCGCATCACCGACGCCGGCCAGGGCACCCCGCGCGCCCAGGCACTCAGCCGCCTCCTCCGCGAGCTGGCCGCGCCCGACGCCGCCGCTGGCGCACCCGGCGACCCCGGCGCACCCGGCGCACCCGACGCCGACGACGCCCAGCGACGCTCCCGCCTCCAGCGCGCCGCCGAGGCCGTCGAGCAGGGCCACGCCGCCCAGGCCAACCAGGAGCTGGAGCGCCTCCTCCGCGAGCTGAAGCGACGCAGCGACGGCGCCTCCCGACCCACCTTCGGAGACGAGGCCCTCCAGCGCCAGCTCCGCGAGCTGGCCCAGCGCGCCGGTATGGCACGACAGCAGCAGCTCGCCGCCATGCGCGGCGAAGGCGCCGACAACCCCTGCGAGCGGCTCGCCGCCGCACCCGATGACGCCGACGCCCTCGACCGCTGCAAGAATATGCTCCAGCGCATGGGCATGCGACCCTGCGCCCTCGGAGACGATCACCCCGCCTGCACCGGACAGCAGCGCCCAAGCCTCGCCATGTCCAGCGGACAGCCCGGCGGCTCACAGGGCGGGCAGCAGCCCAGCGGACAACAGCCTGGACAGCAGCCCGGCGGGCCACAGGGCGGACAGCCCGGACAGCAGCCCGGGCAGCCCGGGCAACGCCCCGGACAGGGCGGCCTCGGCGCGCCCGCCGCCGGGCAGCACGGCATCTCCCGCGCAGGCAGCGACGCCCGCGGCGCCCCCAACGCCGCCCCCGGCGGCGGCGCCCGCGCCCACCTCCGCCCACGCCAGACCCCCGACGCCCCCGCCGAGGCCAGCGCCGAGTGGGTCCAGAGCGCCTGGAGCCAGGCCCCCCAGGGCATGGTCCGCCTCATCCAGCGCTCCGCCCAGGGCGAGCGCAGCAGCACCGCATACGCCGAGGTCCACCAGAGCTACACCGCCATCGCAGAGGCCGCCACCACCCAGGAGGACATCCCCCTCACACGGCGCGACTACATCCAGCGCTACTTCGAAGCCATCCGCCCCCGCGACGACGACCCCACGCCCACCAACTGATCCGCACCACCCCCCGGAGGCTCCATGTCCCACCCCGCCGCCGCTGACGCCACCCGTCCGTCCATCGACGCCCCCGAGATCGAGCGCGCCCACGCCGAACTCCAGCGCCTCCGCGCCGCCCTGGAGGCCGCCTACATCGGGCAGCCTCGCCTCGTCCACGAC
>CAUJGC010000120.1 GCA_963169075.1 Myxococcota bacterium | reverse complement strand
CCGGCGTCCGAGGGTCCTTCCCCGTGGGGGCCGGCGCCTTGCCGGTGGGGGCGCGGGGGGGGGGGGGGTTGTGCGGCGGGGGGGGGGGGCCGCGCCGCGGCGCCGGACGGGGGCGCGGGGCGCCTCGGCGGAGGCGGGGGGCTCGTGGGGGGCGCGCTCGGGGGGGAGCGCAGCCTCGGAGGCGGGAAGCTCGGGGGGAGCGGTCGCGGGGGCGGTCGCGGGAGCAGCCAGGGAGGCGGGGGGCTCCTGGGGGGGGGGGGAGGCAGCAGGCGCGGAGGGGCTCGCGGCGGGGGTCTTGGCCTGAGCGTCGTCGTCAGGGAGGAGGTAGAGAGCGGCGGCGAGGCCACCGACGACGAGGAGGGCCGCGGCGGCGGCGAGCCCCAGGAGGAGGCCGGAGCGGCGAGGGCCGGGCGGCTCATCCAGGTCGAAGCCCTGGGTGGTGCCTCGGTTTGGGGAGGCCCGCATGACGGGCGGCGCGGGAGGCGGCGCGGCGAGGGCGGACGGGAGGTCGAGGGCCTGGGTGGGGGCGTCGTGATCGACGGCGGGCTGGAGCGGGAGGTCAGCGGCGTCGAAGTCCACGGTGTCTGGGACATGCGCGGGGCGCGCGGGGCGAGGCGAGGGCGGGTCCAGGATGTGGCGCGTGGGGGCGTGGGGGCTGAAGGGGCCGAGGCGCGAGGCGTCCAGGGCGAGGAGGGCTGCGCGGAAGGCGCCCGCGTCGGGGTAGCGATGCCGAGGCTCCAACGCAAGTGACTTGCAGAGCACAGGGCCGAGGGGGCTGTCCAGGAGGGGCTCGGGCAGCTCGATCTCGCCGCGGGCGTGGACCATGACGCACTGGAGGGTGCGGGCGTCGACGGTGGGGCGCCCCAGGATCAGCTCCACCAGGATGAGCCCCATCTGGTAGACGTCCAGCGGCGGGTTGGCCTCTTGACGCGCGATATACTCCGGGGCGAGGTACTGGGGGGTGCCGAAGATCTGCCCGGTGCCGGAGAGCTTGCTGTCCTCCAGGCGGGCGACGCCGAAGTCCACGACCTTGAGGCGCTCCTCGGGTTGGCCGGGGTGGCTCAGGAAGAGGTTGGCGGGCTTGAGATCCTTGTGGACGATCCCCTTCGCGTGGGCGCAGCTCAGGGCCTCCAACGCCTGGCAGACGAGGGTGATGGCGCGGGGCACCGAGAGCGGGCCATCTTCGAGGACATCGCTCAGATCCTTGCCCTCCAGCAGCTCCATCGCGATGTAGGGCTGCTTGCTCTCCCCGAAGAAGCCGAAGTCGTGGATCTCGACGATGCCCTCGTGGCGGAGCCTGGCGACGATCTGCGCCTCCCGGACGAAGCGCTGCTCGAACTCGACGCGCTTGGAGAAGCCCGGCGGAAAGTGCAGGAGCTTCACCGCCACCAGCCGGTCGATGTGGATATGACGGGCCTTGTAGACGGTGGCGAAGCCGCCCGCGCCCAGGTAGCCGAGGATCTCATACCGTGAGTCGATGAGCGTACCGGCAGGGAGCCGGTCGGAGGATGACGTCATACGCGCTGTGTCGGGTCGCGTGATCGCGGAGAGCGAGTGGTCTAAAGCGGACTCCCGTGGAGAGGAGACTCCCTGATCGCAAACAACCTACAGGAATCCCAAAGCATCTGCAACCCCCACCACCTCGACAGCCAAGCAGCCTGCGCTCAAGACACGATACATTACAAAAACAAATCAACCCGACGTGATACAGACCGCTCCCGCCCCCTGCCTCACCCTCCCCCCGAAGGCGCCTCCACCCGCGGGATGCGCTCGTTGATCCGGGTCGTGATCTCGTAGTTGATCGTCCCGGCCCACGACGCCAGCTGCTCCGCCGTGATCCGCTCCTCCCCGCTCCGCCCAAGCAGCACCGCCTCGCCGTCCAGCGCCGCCTCGGGGATGTCCGTCACATCGACCATGATGATGTTCATGCACACCCGCCCCAGGAGCGGCGCGCGGCGACCGCAGATCAAGACGTAGGCCGCGTGGCTCAACCCCCGGTCGTACCCGTCGTAGTACCCCACCGGCAGCACCGCCAGCCGCGTCCGGTGCGTCGTCCGCCAGGTGCAGCCGTACCCTACGAACTCCCCCGCCTCCACGTCCTTGACCTGGGCGATGCGGCACACCCAGCTCAGGGCAGGCTCCAGCGCGATCCGGTGACGATCCGCCAGCATCGCCGCCACCAGCGTCTCGCTGGAGGGCCACATCCCATACGACGCGATCCCCGTCCGCACCATGTCCAGGTGCGCCTCCGGCCAGAGGATCGTCGCCGCCGAGTTCGCCAGGTGGCGGAGCTTCACCCGGATCCCCTCCGCCTCCAGCCGCCCGCAGAGGTCCGCGAAGCGCGCCATCTGGAGGCGCGCGTAGGTGTGGTCGGTGGTGTCCTCCACGTTGGCGAAGTGGGTCGCCACCCCCTCCAGCTCGCAGCCCGGCGTCGCCACCACGCGACGCGCCAGCGCCAGCGCCGCCTCCGGCAGGAGCCCTTGCCGGTTGTTCCCCGTCTCCACCTTCAGGTGGAAGCGCGCCGGCACCCCCAGCCGACGCGCCAGCGGCGCGGCGACCTCCAGCGCCTCCGGGTTGTAGAGCACCATCCGGCACCCCAGGCGCAGCGCCTCCTCCACCTCCTCCGGGCCCACATAGCCCAGGACGTAGAGCGGCGCCGTGATCCCGGCCGCCCGAAGCTGCGCGGCCTCATACACCGCGTTCACGCAGAGCCAGTCCGCGCCGGCCTCCAGAAAGGTCCGCGCGGTCAGGACGAGGCCGTGGCCGTAGGCGTTGGACTTGACGGTCGGCGCCAGCAGGGCGCCGGGGGTGAGACGCTCGGACAACATGCTGATGTTGTGGCGGAGCGCCCGCGTGTCCACAAGGACGCGAGTGAGCATGTCTGGATTTTTCCTTTCAGCACCGGAGGATCAAGCACAGCTCAGAAGAAGGGTGAGAGGCGACGCTGCAGCTCACGATCGATGAGCTGCTGGGTGTGGGTCCAGATGGCCAGGTGCGCCTCCAGCAGCACCTCGTCGGGGGCGTCGGCGTGCTCGGGGCTCAGGCCGAAGGCCGACGCCGGATCGATGGGCTCGTCGATGACGAAGCGGAACTTCACCGGCAGCGGCATCGGCCCCAGCCCCACCAGGATCGGCAGATCATAGCGCGGCTTGCCGAAGAGCGCCCGCCCAAGCTGCCGCTCCTTCCCGATCCCCACATAGGCGTCGTCGATCCCGATCCCCGCCACCGGCACGATCGGCACCCCCGAGGCCAGCGCCACCCGCAGATACCCCATCCGCCCGTGCCACGGCAGCCGGTAGCGCTGATCCATCGTCTTGAACGAGTCCTGCGAGCCACCCGGATAGCAGATCCCCCAGTGCCCGTCCCGCAGCATCGCGATGGCGTTGTCCCGACGCCCGTCCACCGCCCCCATCCGCGTCACCAGCTGGTTGAGGAGCGGGATCTTGAAGAGGTGATGATCCGCCAGCCCCCGCAGGAGCCGCCCCGTCTCCTCATAGAGCGCCGGGAAGAAGACCATCGAGTCGATCCCCAGGATCGCGTGGTTGGAGATCAAGAGCGCCCCCTGATCCCGCGGCAGCCGCCAGGCGCCCTCCACCTTCGTGCGGAAGTAGCGCACCACCGGGCTCGTCAGCCGCACCACCTGCCGGACAAACGCGTCGTCCAGCGGCGCCTCCGGGTCGTAGTCCCCCGATTGATGCAATGAAGATGGGATGTTCGCGTCAAGCCAGGAATCTGCCATCGACCGCTCCTCACCAGCCGGGCGGCTCCTCCGCCGCCGACCCCCTACCATAAGGCTCCCCGACGCCTCAGGCAAGGACAAGCCACGGGGGTCCGGGGGGCGCTGACCCCAGGCCCAGGGAGGCACCCCGTTGACATCCCCGCGCCCTGGCTGATAAACCGGACCTCGCCACACTCGACCTCAGCCCCGCGCCAGGGGCTGCCCCCCCTCCAGGAGAGAGAGATGAGCGCGCTCCGCACACCACGCCTGATCACGACCACGCTGACGCTCCTGGCCGCCCTGGCCTTCGCGCTGGCGGGCTGCAAGACCGAGGGCGCCAGCGGCGACAACACCGGCGGCACACCCGCCAACACCGCGCGCGTCGGCGTCGTCCTCCCCCTCTCCGGCAACACCGCCACCTACGGCGAAGAGGCCCTCGGCGGCATGCGCATGGCCGTCGAAGAGATCAACGCCAAAGACGGCGTCATCAAGCTCGAGCTGGTCCCCAAGGACGACAAGGGCGACAGCACCGAGACCGGCAAGCTCGTCTCCCAGCTCATCAAGGTCGACCAGGTCCACGCCGTCATCGGCTCCGTCACCAGCTCCAACACCCTCAAGGGAGCCAAGGTCGCCCAGGAGAACGGCATCCCCCTCATCACACCCGCCGCCACCAACGCCGAGATCACCCAGAAGGGCGACTTCGTCAGCCGCATCTGCTTCATCGACCCCTTCCAGGGCTCGGTCCTCGCCAAGCTCGTCACCGACGACCTCCAGAAGAAGAAGGTCGCCATCATCGTCGACAAGGCCAGCGACTACTCCGTCGGCCTGGCCGACGCCTTCAAAAAAACCCTCACCGCCTCCGGCGGCACCGTCGTCGCCGAAGAGAGCTTCACCGCGGGCGAAGCCGACTTCTCCGGCCTCATCACCAAGATCACCGAGGCCGCACCCGAGGCCATCTTCATCCCCGCCTACTACGGCGACGTCGGACCCATGCTCAAGCAGGCCGGCGACCGCTGGAAGGAGATCCCCGTCGTCGCGGGCGACGGCATCGACTCCCCCGACCTCTTCAAGCTCATGGGCCCCTACCCCGGACCCATCTACATGAGCACCCACTTCGCCTCCGACGACACCGACCCCCGCGTCAAGGACTTCGTGGATCGCTACAAGGGACGCTTCGGCAAGACCCCCGGCGCCATGGCCGCCCTCGGCTACGACGCCGCCTACGCCCTCCACGACGCCCTCCAGCGCGCCGGGTCCACCGACCCCAAAAAACTCCGCGACGCCATCAACACCCTCAAGGAGCTGCCCGGCATCACCGGCAACATCACCCTCGACGAGCAGCGCAACGCCCAGAAGGGCGCGGTGATCATGTCCATCACCCCCGCCGGCGCCACCTTCCACAAGCGCATCGCCATCTGACCCCGAGCCGACGATGTCCTACCTCCTGGAGCAGCTCCTCAACGGCCTGAGCCTGGGCTGCATCTACGCCTTTGTCGCCCTGGGCTACACGATGGTCTACGGGATCATCAAGCTCATCAACTTCGCCCACGGCGAGTTCTTCATGGTCGGCTCCTTCACCGGCTTCTTCGTCCTCGCCTTCGCCGGCGTCGAGCGCCTCCCCCTCCCCTACCCCCTCAGCCTCGTCGTCTCCTTCTCCCTCGCCCTCCTCGCCTCCGCCCTCGCCTCCGCCCTCCTCGCCGTCATCACCGAGCGCCTCGCCTACCGACCCCTCCAGCACGCCAGCCGCATCGCCGTCCTCCTCACCGCCCTCGGCGTCAGCCTCCTCCTCCAGAACCTCGGCATCCAGGTCTTCTCCGCCGAGCAGAAGGGCTACCCCGAGCTGCGCCAGTACGTCGCCTTCGAAGACGCACCCGCCCTCCAGGGGCAGACCTTCGACGGACCCGCCTACGTCGTCTTTGAGGTCGAGTCCGCCCTCGGAGACACCCGCCAGGAGCAGGCCTTCATCGCCCAGCCCGGCACCCCCTTCGACCCCCAGGCCCTCCAGGAGCACAAGCACCGACGACTCCACGGCGCCCCCATCGACGGCTTCTACATCGAGCGACCCATCGACGTCCTCTGGAAGAAGCTCCTCATCATCGCCGCCCTCGTCATCGCCTTCGCCGCCCTCTGGCTCCTCGTCCACCGCACCCAGCTCGGACGCGCCATGCGCGCCGTCAGCTACAACCCCGAGGCCGCACGCCTCATGGGCATCGCCTCCGGACGCGTCATCTCCGCCACCTTCTTCATCGGCGCCTTCCTCGCCGGCATCGGCGGCCTCGTCTGGGGCATGCGCTACGGCAAGGTCGAGCCCTTCATGGGCTTCCTCCCCGGCCTCAAAGCCTTCATCGCCGCCGTCCTCGGCGGCATCGGCTCACTCCCTGGCGCCGTCGTCGGCGGCCTCATCCTCGGCGTCCTGGAGGTCCTCATCCCCGCATACCTCCCAAGCGAATACACGGGTTACAAAGATGGGGTCGCCTTCATTGTCCTCATCTTGATACTCCTCTTCAAGCCCTCCGGCCTCCTCGGACGCTGGGAGGGGGAGAAGGTCTGATGCTCTACTACCTCCTCGAACACCTCACCCACATGGCCCTCCTCATGGTCCTCGCCCTCGGCCTGAACCTGATCAACGGCTACACGGGCATGTTCTCACTCGGACACCACGGCTTCTTCGCCGTCGGCGCCTACGCCGCAGGCGCCCTCACCCTCGCCGTCACACCCGCAGCGCCCTCCCTCGGCGTCGGACTCGGCGTCTTCGCGCTCTCCGCCCTCGGCGGCGTCCTCGCCGCCGCCGCCTTCGGCGTCGTCGTCGGCGTCCCCTGCCTCCGACTCCGCGGCGACTACCTCGCCATCGCCACCCTCGGCTTCGGAGAGATCGTCCGCATCATCATCCAGAACACCGAGGCCCTCGGCGGCGCCCGCGGCCTCGAGGTCCCCTACCTCCTCCTCACACGCGGCGTCGACACCCAGCTCCCCTACGTCGCCCTCTACGCCGCCCTCGCCCTCCTCGCCGTCGCCGCCACCGTCTGGACCCTCCGCGCCGTCCTCCGCTCCAACCACGGACGCGCCATGATCGCCATCCGCGAAGACGAGATCGCCGCCGAGCTCCTCGGCGTCAACCTCATGAAGTACAAGCTCGCCGCCTTCATCCTCGGCGCCGGCTTCGCCGGGCTCGCGGGCGCCCTCTACACCCACTTCACCACCCAGATCGAGCCCCGCGAGTTCGGCCTCCTCAAAGGCATCTACATCCTCCTCTACGTCGTCCTCGGCGGCATGGGCTCCATGTCCGGCACCCTCCTCGCCACCGCCCTCCTCTACATCCTCGACAAGATGCTCCTCAACCTCCTCCCACCCGAGATCCAGGCCTGGCGCGAGGTCGCCTTCGCCCTCATGCTCGTCCTCGTCATGATCCTCCGACCCCAGGGCATCCTCGGCCAGAAGGAGCTCTACCAGACACGCCTCTGGAGGCGCCTCTTCAAGCGCGCCAGCCCCGCCGAGGCCCCCGCGCCATGACCCCCACACCCCTCCTCCACGCCCAGCGCGTCACCAAGCGCTTCGGCGGCCTCACCGCCGTCGCCGACTTCAACCTCACCCTCCTCCCCGGCGAGCTGGTCGGCCTCATCGGACCCAACGGCGCAGGAAAAACCACCGCCTTCAACCTCATCACCGGCGTCTACGCGCCCTCCGAAGGACACATCACCCTCGCCCAGCAGCCCACCCGCGGCCTCACCCCCGACCGCATCGCCGCACGCGGCGTCTCGCGCACCTTCCAGAACATCCGCCTCTTCGACGCCATGACCGTCCTGGAGAACGTCAAGACCGCCTACAACCTCAACACACGCTACACCTTCCTCGACGCCATCCTCCGCACCCGACGCTTCCGCGACGAAGAGGACCTCATCCACCAACGCGCCCTCGACCTCCTCCGCCTCTTCCGCCTCGAAGACGACGCCCACGCGCGCGCCGACAGCCTCGCCTATGGCGAGCAGCGACGCCTCGAGATCGCCCGCGCCCTCGCCACACAGCCCCGACTCCTCCTCCTCGACGAGCCCGCCGCAGGCATGAACGCCCAGGAGACCGAAGAGCTGATGGCGATGATCCGCGACATCAAGACGCGCTTTGATCTCACGATTCTATTGATCGAGCACGACATGAGGTTCGTCATGCAGCTCTGCGAGCGCATCATCGTCCTCGAATACGGCCGCATCATCGCGGAGGGCACACCCCAGGCCATCCGCGAAGACCCCCGCGTCATCGCCGCCTACCTCGGAGACGCCGCCGAAGGCGTCGAGCTACCCCCCCAGGAACCCCACCATGCTCCAGGTTGACGACCTCCACGTCTACTACGGCAACATCCACGCCCTCAAGGGCGTCTCCCTGGAGGTCCGCCAGGGCGAGATCGTCACCCTCATCGGCGCCAACGGCGCCGGCAAGTCCACCACCCTGCGCGCCATCGCGGGCCTCAACCCCGCACGCCAGGGCAGCGTCACCTACCAGGGACGACCCCTCGCCGGCCTCCCCACACCCGACCGCGTCAAGCAGGGCCTCGTCCTCTGCCCCGAGGGACGCCAGATCTTCGCCAACCTCACCGTCGCCGAGAACCTCCAGATCGGCGCCTACCTCCGCCGCGACAAAGACGCCATCCTCCGCGACATCCAGCGCGTCTACGACCTCTTCCCACGCCTCCGCGAGCGACACGCCCAGCTCGGCGGCACCCTCTCCGGCGGCGAACAGCAGATGCTCGCCGTCGGACGCGCCCTCCTCGCCAAGCCACGCCTCCTCCTCCTCGACGAGCCCTCCCTCGGCCTCGCACCCCTCATCGTCAAGGCCATCTTCGACATCATCGCCCAGCTCAACCGCGACGAAGGCCTCACCGTCCTCCTCATCGAGCAGAACGCACACCTCGCCCTCAAGACCGCACACCGCGCCTATGTCATCGAGACCGGCGCCATCACCCTCCACGGACCCGCCGCCGACCTCCTCAACAACCCCGAGGTCCAGGAAGCCTACCTCGGCCTCTGAGCGCGCCACCTCCCCACAGGCCGCGAACGCGGCGCCTGACACCTCCCCACCCCGCCCCTGAGAGGCCAGGCACGCCGCGCCACACGGCGCGCCTGGCCCTTTGCGTTGGACAGGTCACACACGCCCCCCAGCCGACTCCAACCCACGCATCGGGCCAGGGCACGCCTCCATCCAGCCCGCGACGACCAAAAAAAGAAAAAAACCACAGACAGTGGGAAGTGTGTAGCTGTTAAGCTCCCTTCAGACACCAGGGCT
>CAUJGC010000119.1 GCA_963169075.1 Myxococcota bacterium | reverse complement strand
GGAAAGACCGGCGGCAGGCGCGCCCCGCGCCCCGGCTTCTCCTGGGCGATCCACTGCTGCCAGAGGAGCCCCGCGTAGGTCAGCACGCGCACCGCCATCCAGCGATCCGGGCTCGACTGGAACTCCAGCATCAGGAGCAGCCACGCGTCACCGCCGCCCTTCAGCCCCACACGATACACCACATCCCCGTCACGGCGATGCAGACCCTCCGCGTAGAGCTTCGCGCTCTCACGCTGGAGACGATCCAGCTCCAGCACGCCCGCGACCTCCGCGGGCAGGAAGCGGCGCACCAGCTCCTTCACCACCTCGGGTTGAGAGAAGATTCGGTGATAAGCACCATCAAAGTCTGTCTTGTCATGGGCGTTCAACGCAGCGCACCTCCACATCAAAGCGTCTTGCGTCGGCTGCGTGATGAGCCTAACTCGCCGGGTTGACCTGTGCAAGCGTTAAGTGGGTGGGCGCTCTCCAGCCTCTACGCCTCCTCTCAGCTGTGAAAAGAACGCCCGGATCATTCCCTGCTTGACAGGGCGAAGACAACTTCTCTAGGTTGAAGACACAGCTTCGGCGTGATGTGCGCGCCCAACAGCAAAGCAGCGGAGGACACAAACATGTATAAGCCTCATCAGACCACACCCATCCCGCAGCTGATCTCGCTGCTCGGGGCGCTCCCCGCGTGGTTCTCCACCCACGCCGATGCCCTCCGTGACGGCCTGGACGCCGGCTGGGACGGCGCGGCAGCGCTCCAGGCTGGCCTGGATGACCTCGCCCAGGCTCAGCACACCTTCGAACGCGAGCAGCGAGAGGACGTCGCCGCCACGATCCGCGCCGACCTCCTCGCCGCGCAGGCCAGCGAGCTGCTCGCCTCCGTGAGCAAGGTCGCCCAGGCCGCGCTGCGGGAACACCCGCAGCGCGAGCGCGTGACGCGTCAGATCCTCAAAGCGGCCCCCTCCACCTACCGAACCCCCAACCAGCTCATCCCTGCGCTCCAGCTCGCCAGCGCGGGCCTCCAACAGCATGCCGACCTCTTCCAGAGCCGCGCTGCCCTCCACGCCCGCCTCCTCGACCGCGCTGCGGCGCTCACCGAAGCGCTCCAACACATCCAGGGCCTCCGCCTCCAGGAGCACGCCGAGTCCCGCGCCGCCCAAACCGCCCGCCGCGCCGCCCTCCAGCGCGCCCTCCACCTCATCACCACCCTCGACGACGGCGCACAGGCCGTCTACTTCGAGGCCGCCGAACCCTACAACACCCTCCGCACCCTCTACGCCGTCCACTGCCCCACAACACCGCGCAGCAACCCCCCAGACGAAGAGGACGACGCCCCGCTCGACCCCGCCTAGCCCCCAGCGCCACCATCCCACCCTCCAGCGCCGCCATCCCGCCTTCCAGCGCCACCATCCCACCCTCCAGCGCCACCATCCCACCCTCCAGCGCCACCATCCCGCCCTCCAGCGCTACCATCCCGCCCTCCAGCGCTGCCATCCCACCCCCTGCGCATCCTTCGCGGCGCCTCGTACACTGCGGCTGGAGCCTCGTACGCTGCGGCTGGAATCCCGTACGCTGCGGCTGGAGCCTCGTACACCTCGGCTGGACCGTTAGAGAGCCCTCCCTTCTGAACAAACTTCAAGAAAAAGTGCTCCGGCGGCGCACGTCGCTCTTGCCCTGCGGGGGAAAATCCGTCATCCTGCCGCGCTTGAAGCGGTGCTGCACCGCCTTCTTGTTCAGCCCTCCGCGCAGGCCCGCACCATGACCGATGTGCAGCGCATCATCAGAACACTGACCCGGCAGCAGGCAGCCCTCCACCTGGAGACGACCGACCTCTGCTTCCTCATCGCGCTCCATGTGCGCGCCGAGCGCGCAGCGCTGGCCTCGTTTGAGGAGGAGCTGCTCTACGATGTGTACGAGCAGGTCTGCGCCACCACCGAGCCCGAAGCCCAGCAGCTCCGCAAGCGCGCCACCCACGCCATCCAGCGCCTCCGGGAGCAGCGCCTCCTGGCCCGCGTGGACGGGTCGGGCTTCGTCCGCGCCGGGGAGTACGCCATGACCCGCCTGGCGTGGGCCATCGTCGAGCAGCACATCGAGGAGCAGGTCCTCACCCGCGAGTCCCTCACCCTCCTCACCCACACCCTCGCCCTCCAGCTTGAAGACATCCGCAACGCCGCCCTCACCGCGCGCAAGCCCGAGGAGTGGAAGACCCGCGTCGTCAACCCCCTCCGCGTCACCGTCTCCGATCTGATCGGCGGCATCGAGCGCCGTCAGCGCGGCCTCGACGCCCAGCAGGAGGACCTGCGTCACGAGATCGCCCACCTCCTCCAGCGCGACTGGTTCGAGGCCATCGAGGCCTGCGAGCAGCTCCTCCAGCTCACCGCGCGCACCCTCCAGGAGCTCAACGAGGTCCTGATGCGCGACGCCGCGCGCCTCCAGGCCACCCTCCACGACATCGCCCAGCGCGCCTTCGAGCGCCAGGCCGCCGAGGCCGAGGAGACCTCCAACCGCGTCGCGGACCACATCGACCGCGTCGCCGCCTGGGGCACCGCCCGCCTCCAGGCCTGGTCGGAGTACTTTATCTTCGTCCAGCGCTACCTCCGGGCCGTCGTCCGCCTCGACCCCCACCGCGCCCTCTCCCAGCGCCTCCGGGACCAGCTCGCCGGGTGGACCCAGCTCCCCTTCGCCCTCGTCACCGCCGAGCAGCCGCGCCTCCCCGCCATGCGCGCCCTCGACACCCGCCCCGAGCGCCCCCCCGTCCAGCGCCCCGCGCAGGACCTGGAGGCCGTCATGCAGGAGATCGCGCCCCCGGAGGACGCCCGCGCCCTCCCCCTGGAGACCCGCGTCTCCAACGCCCTCCAGACACGCCCCGAGGCCCTCTCCAGCGTCCTCAAGACCCTCCTCGACGCCGTGCCCGATCAAGACCGCTACCGCACCGTCGGGCGCATCGCCGCCCTCGTCGCCGCCTCCGGGCGCGTGGACACCTCCGTCATCGATAAACCCTGGACCCCGGTCGCTGACGACCTGGAGGTCGAAGAGTGGACCGTCCGCTGGGATGAGCTGAAGCCATGAGCCTCAACCCCTACAGCCGCCTCGAAGAGGTCATCCAGGATGACCTCTTCCCCCCCACCGATCTCGCCCTCCGCGCCGGACGGCACATCGACCAGGACGACCTCGACGCCTACACCTTCCTGGTGGACGCGCTGCCCTGGCTCGACCCCCTCTACCGGCGCTACGGCTTCGATCTCATCCGCTCGCCGGACGGCTACTTCTTCCTCGTCCCCCAGAGCGACAAGCTCCCCCGGCGCACCCTCTCCGCCGCAGACATGCTCGTCGGGCAGGCCCTCGCCTTGATGCTCCTGGACCCCATGTCCATCCAGGCCGCAGGCGTCGTCCCCCGCGCCCAGCTCATGGAGCTGCTCGACAAGCTCCTCGGCGCCGACAACCTCATCTTCGCGGTCAACCCCCGCCGCAAGCGCCGCGACGAGAAGGTCGATCACGAGCTGGTCCGCAAGGAGATCGACCGCGCCCTCCGGCACCTCGCCTCCCTCGGCTTCATCGACGTCGTGCAGGACGGGCAGCTCCGCCTCCGCGCGCCGCTCCTCCGCTTCGCGGACCCCGTCCGCGACCTCGGCGCCCCCGCCGACTCCCTCGCCAAGCTCATCGGCCGCGGTCAGGCGACGCTGCTGGACCTCGACACCGAAGACTCCCCCGACCACGCCTCGGACGACGAGGAGGACGACCAGCCATGAAGCGCACCCGCGCCGCCCAGCTCACCCTCGTCAACTGGAAGGGCGTCTTCTTCCAGAAGTATGACCTCGACCCCCACGTCACCGCCCTGGAGGGCGCCAACGGCGCCGGCAAGACCACGGTGATGATCGGCGCCTACGTCGTCCTCCTCCCCGACATGACCCGCCTGCGCTTCGCCAACGTCGGCGAACAGGGCGGCGGCGGCGGCGACCGCGGCATCTACGGGCGCCTGGGCGACCCGGGGCGGCCCTCCTACGCCGCCATGGACATCCTCCTCCCCGACGGAGAGCGCGTCGTCGCCGTCATCCATCTGGAGCGGCGAGGGGAGCCTGCGGTGGATCTGACGCCGCTGATCATCAGCCATCTGCCGCAGGAGGTGCCCCTGCACGCTGTCCTCCTCGACCGCGTGGACGGCTTCGATCAGGTCCCCGAGCTGCCCCGCGTCCGCGAGCTGGTCCAGGCCCACGGCGGCGCCACCCGGACCTTCCACACCACCCGCGACTACTTCCAGACCCTCTTCGATCTCGGCGTCTCCCCCCTCCGCCTCACCACCGACGAGGAGCGCTCCAAGTTCAACGAGATGCTCCGCACCTCGATGGTCGGCGGCATCTCCCGCGCCCTCACCGGCGGCCTCCGCGACTTCCTCCTCCGCGAGGAGGTCGGCCTGGCTGACACGCTGCGCACCATGCGCGCCAACCTCGACGCCTGCCGGCGCACCCGCCTCGGCGTCCAGGAGGCCCGCGCCCTGGAGCGCGAGATCCACGGCGTCTTCGAGGCCGGGCAGACCATGTTCGCCGCCGCCGTCGCCGCCACCCGCCAGCGCGCCGAAGAGCTCCGCGAGGAGCTGGAGCGCACCGCCCTCACCGTCCAGAAGGCCCGCGCCCGCCGCGACGAGCTGGGCACCCTCCACGGCGCCCTCCTCGCCCAGCTCGACGAGGCCCGCGCCGCCACCACCCAGCAGCAGCGCCTCATCGAGGACGCCGCCGCCACCCTTGACCGCGTCCGCCGCGCCAACGCCATCCACCGCCGCGCCCAGCAGCGCCAGGCCGAGCGCCAGCGCTTCGCCGCCGACCGCGACGCCGCGTCGCGCAAGCGCGAGGCCGCCGCCGAGGCCCGCGACCGCGCCCGCCGCCGCCGCGAAGAGGCCCGCGCCGCCCGCGACGCCGCCGCCGCCGGCCTCGCGGACTTCCAGTCCGGCTTCGCGGAGCTGGCGCGCCGCGCCGAGGCCTTCCGGCTCGCCGTCGAGCACCTCGAAAAAGCCCGCGCCGCCCTCCCCGACGAGGACGTCTCCCCCGAGACCGCCCCCGAGGTCCGCCTCCACGTCGAAGACCGCATCGACCGCCTCGACAAGGAGGTCGCGCGCCTCGACCGCGAGGTCTCCACCGCCGACCAGCGCCGCGCCGAGTTCCACCGCGCCTTCGACGCCCTGGAGCGCATCACCGACGAGGCCATCTTCCTCGACGACGCCTTCACCCGCGCCCGCCAGGCCCTCGCGGAGCTGCGCGACCTCGAAGCGCGCGCCGCCGAGAAGGACGCCCTCCCCGAGCTGGTCGAGCGCGCCCGCGCCGACGCCGAGGCCCAGAAGCAGGCCCGCGACCTCGCCGCGGCCTCCTCCACCCCCGCCCACCCCGTCCGCGTCGCCGCCGACGCCCAGGCCGCCTTCAACCAGGCCGACGCCGAGGCCACCCGCGCCGACGAGAAGCGCCTCGTCGAAGAGGCCGCCTCCCGCCAGGCCGAGGCCGACCTCCAGAGCGCCCAGACCCGCGTCCGCGACCTCGAGGCCATCCGCCAGCAGTGGCACGAGCTGCGCGCCCACGCCGAGCACCTCACCCACCGCTTCAACCTCCCCCTCAACGCCCGCCAGGACCTCGACTACCTCCTCGCCTTCCTCCACCACAAGCGCGACCAGCTCCGCGAGGAGCGCACCCGCCTCCAGCAGCAGCGCGAGCAGCTCGAAGCCCAGCGCGCCCAGATCGAGCACTCCGGCGGACACTTCGACGACGCCCTCCTCCTCGCCCGCGACCTCACCGGCGGCCACCTCCTCGCCTTGGCCTTCGAGGACGTCGATCCCCAGAAGGCCGCCGCCGCCCAGGCCCTCCTCGGCCCCCTCGCCTCCGCCCTCGTCGTCGAGGACGTCCAGGCCGCCGCCCAGAAGCTCCTCGCGGAGCCCCTCACCCCCGACACCATCTACCTCATCGACCAGGGCGCCCCGCTCCCCCGCGACGCCCAGGGGCTCCCCCCCGGCGCGCTCCTCCAGGGCACCCACGCCCTCGTCCCCACCGCCCACGGCGCGCGCCTCACTCGCCTCCCCCTGCACCCCTCGCTGGGCCGCGCCGCGCGCCAACGCCAGGCCGAGCTGCTCGCCCAGCGCGGCCAGGAGCTGACCGCCCGCGTCGAGGACCTCAACGCCCAGCTCCGCGGCGTCGATGACGCCATCCGCGAGGCCAACGCCCTCCAGCCCAACATCCACCTCCTGGAGCGCCTCGACCCCGACATCGACCTCAGCGTCGCCCGCAAGGACGCCGCCGCCGCCACCGAGCGCCACCTCGACCACATCCAGGCCGCCCAGCTCGCCCGGCAGGCCGCCGCGGACGCCCGCCAGCGACGCGGCAACCTCTCCAGACTCCTCCGCGTCGCCCACCTCCTCGACGCCCCCGACGCCCAGGCCCTCCTCACCCAGCGCGAGGTCCAGCTCGCCCAGGCCCGCGCCGCCGACCTCCGCCTCAAGCACCTCCAGGACGACCGCAAGCTCCTCGAAGGGCACCTCGAAGCCCTCCGCGTCCTCCCCCCCGAGGAGGACGACCTCGAAGACCTCCAGGCCCGCCGCCGCGAGGCCGCCCGCGAGCGCGACCAGCTCGCCGCGCCCCTCCGCGCCCTCCGCTTCGTCGAGGAGCACCGCGACGCCCTCTCCTGGCGCGACGCTCAGGAGGCCCTCTCCGAAAAATCCGCCCTCGCCCCCGCCCTCAAGCAGCAGCTCGAAGACGCCAACGCCCTCCTGGCCGACGTCGAGGCCGAGCTGGACGACTCCACCTACGCCCTGGAGAAGGCCGCCGACGACGCCCAGCGCGCCGAGGCCGTCCTCCGCGCCCTGGACGAGTCCCTCAACCGCGACCTCGACGAGCTGGACGAGCTGCGCGTCGATGACCCCTCCGACGACGCCCTCAAGCGCGCCGAGCAGCGCCTCCAGGTCCTCCAGACCAACATCGGCACCCTCCAGGAGCGCGAGCGCGCCCTCGCCGCCGACACCACCCGCGCCGAAGAGCGCCTCCAGGGCGCCGAAGGCGAGGTCCAGCTCCGCGAGGGCGACCTCCAGCGCGAGCGTGAGCGCCTCCAGCCCGCCCTCGACGCCTGGGAGGACCTCAAGCTCAAGGCCGAGCCCCTCCGCCTCCTCCAGCCCGCCCTCGCCTCCCAGTACCAGAGCGCCTTCCAGGCCATCGACGCCCGCAACATCTGGCCCCGCGCCCAGCACTTCCTCGTCCTCCTGGCCGAGCGCCTCCAGCGCACCCACGACGGCGCCGAGCTGGCCGCGCTCCTCCTGGAGCTTCAGGCCCAGGCCGAGCACAAGGACCGCGTCGGCCTCTACCTCGACGCCTGGCTCCACACCCGCAACTGGCTCCGCCGCCGCGTCCCCCCCCAGATCGCGGAGGTCGAAGACCCCCTCGAAGCCCTCGTCAAGCTCCGCGAGCACCTCGCCCGCCTCGAAGACCAGCTCATCGAGCAGGAGCGCACCCTCCGCGGCAACGCCTCCGACGTGGCCCGCTCCATCGACACCCAGATCCGCCGCGCCCGCCAGCAGATCAACCGCCTCAACACCGATCTGCACAACGTCCGCTTCGGCGCCATCCAGGGCGTCCGCATCCGCGTCGGCCTCGTCCCCCAGATGGAGGACGTCCTCCGCGCCCTCCGCGAAGACGACGCCCAGCTCCTCCTCTTCCAGTCCGACCTCCCCATCGAGGAGGCCATGGATGAGCTCTTCCGACGCTACGGCGGCGGGCGCAACGGCGGCCAGCGCCTCCTCGACTACCGCGAGTACCTCGACCTCCGCGTCGAGATCCAGCGCCAGGCCGCCCGCGAGTGGGAGAGCGCCAACCCCTCCCGCCTCTCCACAGGCGAGGCCATCGGCGTCGGCGCCGCCGTCATGATGGTGGTCCTCACCGCCTGGGAGCGCGACGCCAACCTCTTCCGCTCCAGACGCTCCGCCGGCACCCTCCGCCTCCTCTTCCTCGACGAGGCCACCCGTCTCTCCCAGGACAACCTCGGCATCCTCTTCGACCTCTGCGAGAACCTGGAGCTTCAGCTCATCATCGCGGCCCCCGAGGTCGCCCGCGCTGAGGGCAACACCACCTATCGCCTCGTCCGCCAGCTCGACGCCCAGGGCCGCGAGCAGGTCCTGGTGTCCGGGCGCCGCGCCGTGGCCTCCGCCGCCCCTCCGGCGGCGTAGGCGCCGGGGCTCACCAGTCGACGATCTCGACGTGGCGCAGGGTGGCGCTGGCGGGATCGAAGGGGTCATGTGCGGCGCGTCCGCCGATGAGCAGGGCGCGCCGCGGGCCGATGGGGACGACGGCGGCGCCGTAGCGCGCCTGCAGGAGCGGGGGGTGGGCCGCCCAGGCCTCCGCGCCGGGCTCCAGGACCCAGACGTTGTCGCTGGCCTCGGTGGTGATGTCGAGGGTGCCTCCAAAGACCGCGATCGCGCCGTCGGGGGAGGCGGCGACGCTGTGGTAGCTCCTCGGCTCGGGGAGCGTCGGGCAGGGCGCCCAACCCCAGCTTGCGCCTGTGCTGACGAGGCGGTCGCAGGAGGCGGAGGAGGTCAGGCCGCCCAGGACTCTGCCGCCGATCATCCAGAGGGTGCCCTCGCGGGCTGTGACGACACCCTCCACGGCTTCGTCGCCGCGCGCGGGCAGCTCGATGGGGAGCTGGGTCTCGTGGCTCCAGAGCTGGAGGAGCGGCGAGGGGTTGTCGTTGTCGTTGTAGCGCTGTCCGTGGAGGAGGGTGAGGGGGAGGGTGGGGTGGTGGGTGGCGCGGATGGGGTTGAAGGTGGCGATGGAGGTCATCCCGAGGGGCGTCATGACCTCGGCGGTCAAGCCGCTCCAGCGGTGGGGGGTGCGTCCGCTGCCGAAGAAGACGAGGGAGCCCTCCTCGCGCTCGACGGCGGCGCTGAGCTCGTTGTTGGGGTGGTTGGGGACGAGGAACCAGGCGTTGAGGAGGGGGTCGTAGACCTCGGCGTCGTTGTAGCCTCCGGTCACGAGGACATGCCCTGAGGGGAGAACCTGCATGTTGAGGTGGGTCTGGGCGCCGCGCATGGAGGTGAGCGAGGTCCAGGCGTCCTGGGCTCCTGGCGTGTAGCTCCACACGTTCCGGTTGGCGTTGCCTGTCAGGTTCAGGAGCGCGCCCTTGCTGCCTCCGGCGGCGAGGATGCGCCCATCCTGGAGCTGGACGGCGTTGAGGAAGGCGCG
>CAUJGC010000118.1 GCA_963169075.1 Myxococcota bacterium | reverse complement strand
GGCCCCCCCCCCCCCCCCCCCCCCCGCGGCTCCCACCCAACCAACCCCCACCAACCCACGTTTTTGTGCTGCCTATTTGGTGGGGGCCCCCCGGCGGCCGGGGGCGAGCCGCCCCCGGACCCCCACCTCACAGGGCTCGCGTCAGAGGCACTGCGTGCGCCCGGGAAAGAAGGGATCGCTCTGGCAGGTCTGCCCCTGGGGGCACTCGGCGTTGGTGTCGCAGAGGGTCGTGCACACCCCGAAGAAGAACTGGCTGCACACGAGCCCGGTCGCGCAGTCCGCGTCCTGGATGCACGTCCCGCCTACCCCGACGGTCCCGCCGCCGGTAGGGTTGCACGTGCCCGTGCTCCGATCACACCACGCGTCGGGGCCGCAGCTCGCGTTCGTCGTGCAACCCGCGGGGAGGCACTCCCCGGTCTCGGGATCGCACGTCCCCTCGCCGCAATCGACGCCAGCGCACAGGTCCACGCACGTCACCGTCTCGGGATCGCACACCAGCCCCGGCGGGCAGTCCAGCTCCGCGCACACGCCCCCCAGGCAGCCCTCGCAGGAGCAGGAGCTGGCGGAGGGGCAGGTCGCCGTCGCGGTCCGATCGGGGCCTGTGATCATCTCCACCTGGCAGCCCGGCGAGGAGACCCAGGCGGCTTGCCAGAGATCGACCATGTCGCCAGCGACCGAGGAGCGGGTCATCGGCGGACCGGTCAAGGTCTGCTGCACCTCGCCGCACCGGATCGTCAAGGTCGGGCTCACCGGCGAGGTGACGCCGTTGTTGTTGTAGTAGAAGACACCGATGAGGTAGTCGCCGGGCGCCAGGGCGTCGATCTGGAGCAGCTCGGGCTGCGCGTCGTTCAGGCTCTCCGTCAGGCCCGGCTGCCCCCAGGCTGGCGCGGGGTGGAGCCAGAAGAGGGACCACGTCTCGTCAAACCAGGACCCGTAGGGGTGGATGAGGTGGAGATCCAGATCCACAGCGCCCTGCCAGGTCAGCGACACGTTCAGCGCGGGCTCATCGCCGCCCACGGGGACGTCGTCGCAGGCGTCCCCGAGCCCGTCGCCGTCGCTGTCCCGCTGGGAGGAGTTCGCGCTGCCGGGGCAGTTGTCGCACACGTTCCCCACCCCGTCGCGGTCGCCGTCCACCTGGGTCGCGTTGCGGATGAGCGGGCAGTTGTCCTCGGCGTCGGGCACGCCGTCGCCGTCCCGGTCGGCGCCGGGGGCGCAGGCGTCACCGACCCCGTCGCCGTCGCTGTCCAGCTGGTTGAAGTTGGGCGTCTCGGGGCAGTTGTCGCACGCGTCACCGATCAGATCGCCGTCGCGGTCGGTCTGCTCGGGGTTCGCGAGGCGGATGCAGGTGTCGCACACATCCCCCACCCCATCCCCGTCCTGATCGCCCTGCGTCGGGTTGGGCCGCATGGGGCAGTTGTCGGCCTCGTCGCCGAGGCCGTCGCCGTCGCTGTCCACCACGACCTCGCAGACGTCTCCGATCCCGTCGCCGTCGCTGTCGCGCTGGCTGTTGTTGGCGTCCTCGGGGCAGTTGTCGCAGACGTCTCCCACCCCGTCATCGTCCCCATCCTGCTGATCGGCGTTGCTCGCGCCGGGGCAGTTGTCCGCCACGTCCAGCAGCCCGTCGCCGTCGCGGTCGCCGCACACGTCTCCGACGCCGTCGCCGTCTTCGTCGGCCTGGTCGGCGTTGGCGTCTGCGGGGCAGTTGTCGCAGGCGTTCCCGATGCCGTCGTTGTCGCTATCGGCTTGCGAGAAGTTCGGCGTGTCCGGGCAGTTGTCGTCGCCGTCGCTCACCCCGTCATCGTCCCGATCTGCGCCAGGCGAGACATCGGGCTCCACCGCGGCGTCAGGCTCGACGGCGTCGGGCTCCGCCGCCGCGTCCTCCTCAACGGACGCGTCCTCTTCAACAGAGGCGTCCTCACCTCCGGCGTCCCCGAAGATGTCCGGGTTGTTGTTGGGGCTGTTGTTGGACGGGTTGTTGTTCTCGTCGTCGTCCCCGCCGCCGCCGCTCCGCGTCGGCCCGCAGGCTGCGACCAGGGACGCCAGGAGCACCACCGCACACCACAACCGCATCTGTCGCCGCATCACCAACCCTCCAGAACGCTCGCCCGCGCGCCAATGCCCAGCTCACACCGCGCCAAGGTACAGATCAAGAACAACAAAAGCCCGACCAGGTTGTATTCCTGATCGGGCTCCTGAGATGGTGGGAGATGGATTCGAACCATCGTAGGCAATGCCAACGGGTTTACAGCCCGTCCCCTTTAGCCGCTCGGGCATCCCACCGTGCCGCGCTGGCTTTTCAACCGGCGACGGTTGGCTACTCTACCCAACTCGATCCGGCTGTCAAGCGCTTTCAGGCTCCACCCCCACTTTTTCCTCCCCGGGAATAACCCGCCGCCCCGCGGCCTCTCCCCACGCCGGCCAACCTCCGCCACGCCTCCCACAGACCAGGCCCATGCGCGCAACACACCTCACCCACCTCCTCGCCTCGCTCGCCCTCCTCACCGTCGGCGCACCCGCCGCCCACGCCTGCACCGCCGCCCTGCTCCAGAGCCCCGACGGCTTCGTCATCGCACGCAACTACGACTGGTACACCGGCGACGCCCTCGTCCTCCTCAACCCCGCCGGGCAGACCAAGCGCGGCCTCGCCCTCCTCCCCGGAGACAAGCCCCCTGCCTGGACCAGCCAGCACGCCTCCATCACCTTCAACCAGTACGGGCACGGCTTCCCCAACGGCGGCATGAACGACGCCGGCGTCGTCATCGACGCCCTCTGGCTCCCCGGCTCCAGGCCGCCGCCCCCCGCCGACACCCCCTCCCTCAACGAGCTTCAGCTCATCCAGTACCTCCTCGATCAGGCCGACGACCTCGACGAGCTCATCCACCTCGCCCGAGCCACCCGCGTCTCGCGCATCTACGGCGACATCCACTACTTCGCCTGCGACCGCGAGGCGCGCTGCGCCACCCTGGAGCTGCTCCAGGGGCAGCTCACCATCACCACCGGCGACGACCTCACCTCACCCGTCCTCACCAACACCCCCTACGCCGACAGCCTCGACTTCGCCACACGACACCGCACCCTCCACCCCGACGAGCCACCCCAGGGCCCCTCCTCCCTCGCCCGCTTCACCCGCGCCGCCGCCGCCGCCGACCAACGCCCCAAGGGCCAGCTCCAGCAGCGCGCCCTCGCCCTCCTCGACGACACCCGCGACCCCGACGGCTCCACGCGCTGGCAGATCGTCTACGACCCCGCGCACCTCACCCTCACCTTCCGCACCCACCGCGCGCCCGACCTCAAGACCCTCCGCCTCCAGCCCCGCAAGCACCGCTGCGCAGCCGGCACCCTCGCCATCGACATCGACGCCAACACACCAGGCGACGCCACCCCGCGCCTCGCCCCCCTCACCCCCGCCGCCAACGAGGCCACCCTCCGCCGCGCCTTCACCCCCCTCGCCTCTCGGCTCCCACCCCAGATCATCCCCACCGTCGCCGCCTGGCCTGCCTCCATGGCCTGCGAGACCGCCCGATGACCCGCCCCAGAGCGCCCAGCCTCCTCGATCACCTCTCCAGACAGGAGTGGCGCGTCTTTGCAGCCGTGATCGCCGTCCTCGGCGTCAACGCCCTCCTCTTCCTGGGCGATGAGATCACGCTCTCCTCGCTCGCCTTCTTCGCCCTCGTCCTCTTCACCCTCCTCACCTTCGCCCTCATCCGCCCCCTCGCCCGCGCCGCACGCGAGCGCGCCCTCATCCAGCACGGCCGACGCGTCCAGGGACGCCTCATCGAGCGCCACCTCGGCGGCCGCAAGAAGCGCGCGCGCGGCAAGCCCCACGTCGCCTCGCAACCCCACATCCCCATCCCCCACTTCACCGCCACCGTCGGCTACCTCGACGCCCAGAGCCAGCTCCACACCCACGACATCACCGTCTCCCAACACGCCACCATCCCCCTCGACCCCGAGCCCCCCCTCGCACTCTACGTCGATCCCGAGAACCCCGACCACTTCACCGCGCCAGCACTCCTCGGCTACCCCGAAGCGCCCGACCCCCCACCCGTCCCCGATCATCGCCCCCTCCTCGACACCCGACCCACCCCCCACCCCGCCGCCACCTCCCAGCCCTGGAGCGCCACCCTCCGCCCACACCACGACCCGCTCCCCTGGGGCTGGTGGCGCCTCCTCCACCCACGACGCGCCGCGCGACCTGAACCAACCACCCTCCACCTCGACCAACACACCCTCACCCTCCAGAGCGACACCACACACACCACCCTTGACCTGAGCGCCCCCTTCTCCCTCCACCTCGCCGCCTGGCTCGACACCCCCGAGCAGGCCACCCTCCACGTCCAGCTCCGACCGCGCGACGCGCCCGCCTCCGCGCCCTCCCTCGCCTTCAGCGTCCGGCTCCCCCAGGCCCGCCTCGATCAGCGCCTCCCCCTCCAACAACGCCACACGCCCCTCCTCGATCCTGAGCGCTTCGACACCCTCTGGGAGACGATCCGAACCCACGCCGCCCTGCACGGCATCGACACACACGGCGTCGCAGCCAGCGGCCCGCCTGCCCTTGACACACACCGTCAGGAGCACCAGCATGAAGCGCAGCACGTCGCGCAGCACACCCGCTGAGAGGCGACGGTGACCCCACCGGAGAACGCGTGCGCGTCCAAAGTGAACCGCCATTCATCGCCGCCCTCGCCCTCGCCGCCCTCCTCGGCGCGGGCTGCCTGGACCTGACCGCCCCGCAGAACACCCTCCAGTTCGACTTCGGCGGCGACCAGAACAACGCAACCCCTGGCGCCTGCACCGCCGACGCCCAGTGCCCCGTCCAGCAGGTCTGCCAGAGCGGCGCCTGCGTCGCAGGCTGCCGCACCAGCGCCGACTGCCGCGAGGGAGAGCTCTGCATCGGAGAGCCCAGACAATGCACCGTCGGCGGCGAGTGCGTCCGCGACGCCGACTGCCCCGCCGCGCTCCCCCGCTGCCACCCCACCCTCCTCCTCTGCGTCTCCTGCTTCCTCGCCCTGGACTGCCCCGAAGGCGAGGTCTGCAACATCGACCCCGCCTGCGCCGAAGGCGGCCGCGAGTGCCGCGCCGAGGACTTCACCTGCGGCGGCTGCACACGCGACGATCAATGCGCGCCCGCCGCCTGCGACCTCGACACCGGCCAGTGCGTCGAGTGCGCTGACGACGCGGGCTGCCCCGAAGGGCTCTTCTGCGACACCGAGCGCAGCCGCTGCACCGGCTGCGCCACCGACGCCCACTGCGCCGAGAGCCCCATCGGCCCCGCCTGCCTCCTCGACGACGCCGGCGGGCGCTGCGTCCCCTGCGTCACCGACGCCCACTGCGGCGACGAGGGCACCTGCGACCGCAACACCCTCACCTGCGCAGGCTGTCGCGCCGACGCCGACTGCCGCGGCGGCGACCTCCGCTGCAACCTCAGCACCGGCCTCTGCTACGACCTGGCCTGCACCTTCGACGACGCGCCCGCCCTCCTGGAGCTGGCCCTGGAGGCCACCCTCCCCGCCCCCTGGCTCAACGGCCCCCCCGTCGTCGCTCCCCTCATCGACGGCAACAACGACGGCGTCCGGGACAGCCGGGACCCCGCCCAGCTCGGCGCCGTCATGAGCCCGCCCACCGCCTCGGGGCTCGCCGTGCGGGTCACCACCCTGGGCGACCAGACCGTCTGGACCACCTCCGCCGCCAACGGCGGCGCCCTCGGCCTGGCCTTCATCGACGTCGACGCCGATGGACTCCCCGAGGCCGTCGCCGCCCGCGCCGGGCGCCTCGCCTTGCACGACCGCGCGGGCTCCACGCTCCACACCTCCGGCAACCTCAACCCCAACCTCCCCACCCTGGCCGACGTCGATCAAGACGGCTTCGCAGAGATCATCGCAGGCGGCGCCCTCTTCTCCGAGATCGCAGAGCGCACCTGGCTCGGCGCAGCCCACCGCGGCGGCCACAGCGGCCTGCCCGGCTACGGCTTCGCCGCCGCCCTCGACGCCCTCCCCGGCCTGGAGATCATCGCGGGTGGCACGATCTACTCACCTCAAGGGGAGGTGATCTGTGAGAGCGGCGAGGATGGCTTCGCGGCGCTGGCGGACCTCGACCGGGACGGCTCGCCGGAGGTGGTGATCGCCTCGGCAGGCGGGGCGCTGCGCGCCCAGCGCATCGACTGCACCCCCCTCTGGGGCCCGACGGCCCCCCCTGGCGCCGAGCCCGCAGGCGGCGGCCCCCCCGTGATCGTCGATCTGGACCGGGACGGCGCCCTCGACGTGCTGGCGGTCGTCGGGAGCAGCAGCGTCGTCGCCCTCCGCGCCGACGGCGCGCTCCTCTGGCGCGCCGAGCTGGTCAGCGCGCACCCGGCTGCGGGGGTGAGCGCCGCCGACCTCGACGGAGACGGCGCCGTCGAGGTGCTCGTCTCCGACAGCGAGGGCCTGAAGCTCCTGCGCGGCGCTGATGGCGCCCTCCTCACCGCGAGCCCCCACGGCCGCTCCGCCCTGCCCCTGGCCGCGCCCGTGGTGGCCGACGTGGACGTGGACGGCGCCGCCGAGGTGGTGATCGCCTCGAAGCGCGCGGGCGCCGACGACGCGCTGGTCGTGCTGGGGGACGTGCGCGACCGCTGGCCCCGCACCCGGAACCTCTGGAGCCAGCACCCCTGGATCAGCGTCGGCGTCACCGACACCCTCCAGGCTCCTGCCGCGCTGCCTCGGTGGTGGACCCAGGGCGCAGGCTTCGGCGTCCAGACCACCCAGGGTGACGCGCGACCCGCGCCCAACCTGATCGCCCGCGTGGACGCCAGCTCCTACGACACGCGGGAGTGCCCGGATCGCTTCGCCTTCACGCTCCAGCTCACCAACCGCGGCGCGGCGCTGGTGGAGCCTGGGACGCGCCTCCGCGTGGGCTTCCCCGACTCCGCCGCCCCCCCGGTGCTGGACTCCTTCATCGCGGAGGGCCTCCTCCCCGGACAGCGACGCGACGTCCAGCTCACCCTCGACGACCTCCGCGGCCCGGTCACGCTCCAGCTCTCGGCGCGCCGCCCCGAAGACGACGAAGCCCAGCTCCCCGAGTGCAGCCTGGACGACAACGTCATCCTCCTCGACGACGCCGGATGTCCGGATCCCTTTTGATGGGGGGTTCGGGGGGCGGCTCGCCCCCC
>CAUJGC010000117.1 GCA_963169075.1 Myxococcota bacterium | reverse complement strand
CGGGGTTGTTGTTGGCGGGGCTGTTGTTGGCGGGGCTGTTGTTGCCGGGGTTGTTGTTGCCGGGCGTGTTGTTCGCCGGGGTGTCGCTGCCAGGGTCGTCGGGGTCGCGCGGATCGGTGCCGAGGGCGGCCTCCTCGTCGTTGGAGAGGCCGTCGCCGTCGATGTCGTCGTCGCAGGCGTCACCGCGTCCGTCGCCGTCCAGATCCGCCTGCTGCGGGTCGGGGATGAGCGGGCAGACGTCGCCGGGGTCGAGGAAGCCGTCGTCGTCGTCGTCGCTGTCGCAGGCGTCCCCCAGGCCGTCGCCGTCGGTGTCGAGCTGGGCCGGATCGGGGTCCAGCGGGCAGACGTCGCGGAGGTTGCTGGCGCCGTCGCCGTCGAGGTCGTCGTCGCAGGCGTCTCCGATCGCGTCGCCGTCGGCGTCCTCCTGGCGCGGGTTGGGGAAGAGGGGGCAGGAGTCTTCGGTGTTGGGGATGCCGTCGCCGTCGCGATCCGCGATCCAGGTGACCCGCCAGCTCTCCAGGAGGGGGGACCACCAGGGCCAGGGCTGCTCGGCCTGGAGGCGGGCGCGGAGGCGTAGGGTGGGGTGCTCCGCCGGATCGATGTCGCTGATGTCGGCGTCTGGCGGGACGGCCTCGCGCAGCACCTCCAGCGTCTCGCCGTCCAGGACGTCGATGAGGAGGTTCTGGGCGGCGCCCTGGGTGTCGCCGCGCCACTGGACCCGCTGCCAGAGAGCGGGCGCAGGCCGCGGCGACACCAGCACGCTGGTCGCCTCGGCTGGGCCCGCCAGGAGCGGCGAGAAGGTGCGGGTGAAGGGCAGCTCGACGCGGCGGAGGGCCACCAGGGGCTCCGGGGCGCTGCTGAGGCCCGTGATGGCGGGGTCGGGGAGGGTGAACTCCGCGCGGTACTGGAAGAAGCGGCGGGCCTGGCCGATCTGCGGCGTCAGGTCGGCGCCGCTGGTCTCTACGGGCTCGGACCAGGCTGCGGCGCGGAGGTCGGCCTCGGTGTCTCCGACGCGGAAGCGGAAGCGGAGGGCGGCGCCCTCCGGGACGTCGGCCTCAAAGGAGAAGAGGCCGTAGGCGAGCGCGCCGTTCTCGGGGAGCGCGCCGAGGTCGAAGACCACCGAGTCCATCGACCCCTCGCGGGCAGCGTAGAAGGTCACGTCGGCGGCGTCTGGGTCGGCGTCGGGGGCGGGCTTCTGGAGGAGGGTGAAGGGGAAGGCGTTGGTGTCGGCCTCGCTGTAGACGCGCCAGGTGTACTCGGCCAGCCAGGCGTCGTAGCCGGGGAGGGGCGGCTCCTCGGCGTGGACGGTGAAGGCGAAGGGCGGCGGGGGGAGGGTGATGGCGCCGCCCTCGGAGCAGCACACGTCCCAGGCCCACACGCCCACGGCGGTGTCCCCGTCCAGGGTGAAGGCGCCCGGGTTGTCGCTGAGGGCGATGGCGGCGCCGTCGGGGAGCCCCGAGACGCTCATCTGGACGGCGCCGGGGGAGGCGCCGGTCGAGGACTTCTCGTTGTGGACCAGGAGGAAGGCGAGCTGCCCCGTGGTGAGGTCGCGGTGGAAGAAGAGGTTGCTGACCCGCGACTGGCTGGGGATGGCGGCGGTGGTGGACTGGTTGTCGAAGCGGTAGTAGTCCACCACGCTCTCGGCGGTCTTGATGGGGGTGATGGGGAAGCGCTCGACGGGGCGCGCCCCGCGCTGCTCGCCCACCAGCGGCGCCATGACGATGCGCCCCGGGAAGTTGCGGGTGAGGAGGTTGGCGGAGACGGCCTCAAAGCCGGTCTGGAAGAGGACCTGCTCCTGGGCGCCTGCGCGGGCGCCGCCGGACCAGTCGAGCTGGAGCAGGGTCCGCTCCTCGTCCGGGATCTCCGGGGCGACGATGCGGAGGGTGCCGTCGTCGGGTGAGCCCTCGAAGGTGACGTGGATCCCGTCGAAGATGGAGCGGCCCGGCGCGGTGTCGGTGGATTGGAAGGTGTCCTCCCAGGTCCCGAGGGTGTCATCCTGCGCGGGGACCGCGCGGGCGACGGTCAGGGGGAGGGCGGAGAGCAGCGCGGCGACCGTAGCGCTGACGAGGGCGCGGCGCGCGCGGCGCGCGCGGCGTGAAGGGATGGCGTAGGTCATGGCGGCGTCGTCGGGGGTGGAGGTGGCGCTCACCAGAGAGGAGCAGTCCCGCTCAGGATAGCGCCCGCGCCGCCCGCTCGCAACACCTTCACCAGCTCGTCCACCATCGCCAGCGTCAACCCCCAGACCCGGTAGGGGCCGTAGTCGTAGCAGGGCAGCGGGACCAGCCGCGTACCCATCAGCTGCGGCTTGAACGAGGTGCGGTTCTCCGGCCTCATCAGGAAGTCCAGCGGGATCCAGACGGTGACTGCGACCTCGGCGGGGTTCGGGGTCAAGGCCGGGTCCCCGTCGATCAGGTAGACAAAGGGCGAGATCACCATTGGGATGACACGACCCCGCGCCCGCGCCATCACCTCCGAGAGCCGCCCCACCGGCGGCCCCCAGGGGGCGAGATCCAGCCCCAGCTCCTCCCGCGTCTCGCGCTGGGCGGCGGCCTCGGGGTGGGGGTCTTCGGGATCGACCCGCCCCCCGGGGAAGGCCATGTGCCCCGACCAGCGATCGCGCTCCTGAGCCGCCCGGCGGATGAAGAGCAGCTCGGGCGCGCCCGAGCCGGGCGCCGGGCGCAGGATCGCCGCGACCGCGGCCCGGCGCAGGATGGCGCCCGTCGGGATGGGCAGGGGACGATGCGCGGCGAGCGCGTCGCGGAGGGGGTCCAGCGACATCGAGGGCCTCCTGGGCGTCAATTGGGGCTGGCCCTGGCAGGGCGCTTTGGGTAGGGTGGCGCGGGAGGCGACGGGCGCCTCCCTCCACCCACCCGCCAGCGTGAATCCTGCACGATGCCTTTGGATCTGACCAGCCTCGGCCCGGGCGACCTCGTCGCGGAGCGCTACCGCCTGGAGGCCGAGATCGGCCGCGGCGGCTTCGGGATCGTCTTCCGGGCGATCCAGCTCCCGATCCAGCGACCCGTCGCCCTCAAGGTCATCCACCCCCGCGCCGCCTCCCACCCCCGCGCCCTCCAGCGCTTCTACCGCGAGGCCGAGATCGCGCGCCGCCTCCACCACCCCAACACCGTCTCCCTCCTCGACTTCGGCCAGACCGACGAGGGCATCCCCTTCATCGCCTGGGAGCTGCTCCAGGGGCGCTCCCTCGGCGCCGCGTTGGAGGAGGACGGCCCCTTCTCCCTGGAGCGGACCCGCCGCGTCGGCCTCCAGGCCTGCCGCTCGCTCATGGAGGCCCACGCCCTGGGCTTCATCCACCGCGACATCAAGCCCGCCAACCTCTTCCTCTGCGACTTCGCCGGGGAGCGGGACTTCGTGAAGGTGCTCGACTTCGGGGTCGCCACCGGCTTCGATCCCGACCGTCACAGCCTCCAGCGCCTCACCACCCAGGGGCAGGTCCTGGGGACACCCTACTACACCGCCCCCGAGATGATCCTCAACCGCCCCCTCAGCCCGGCTGTGGACATCTACGCCCTGGGCCTCGTCCTCGCGGAGCTGCTCTGCGGCCGCGTCGTCATGCAGGCCGAGCGCAAGATGGAGGTCTACTTCCAGCACATCCACGAGGACCCCGTCCCCCTCCCCCCCGAGGTGCTGGCGACCCCCTTCGGCCCCCTCCTCACCCGCGCCGTCCTCAAAGACCCGGCGGGGCGCTTCCCCGACGCGGCGGCCCTCCATGACGCCCTCGACGCCCTCTCCCTCGCGGCGTCTGCGCCTGCGCCTGCGTCTGCGCCTGCCTCCGCGCCTGCCTCCGCGCCCCCTGACCCGCGCGCCACCTTGAGCACCGTCTTCGACCTCGCCCCGGACCAGCGCCGACGCCCGGCGCCCCCCGCCACCGTCCTCGATCTGGAGCTGCCGCCGGAGGCTGTGAAGGGCGCTCCTGCGGCGCCGCCTCCAGCGCCGCCTGCGGCGCCGCCTGCGGCGCTGGAGGCCGCCGCGCTGACGCCGCGCGGGTTCCCCGTGTGGCTGCTGCTCCTGCTCCTGATCCCGATGGCGGCGGCGGTGGGGCTCGGCGTGGCGGCCATCGTGCTTGGGGGCGTCCTGGCGAAGCGAGAGGCCCCGCAGGACCGCCCGGAGCCCCCCGCCGTGACGCCCGCCGCGCGGCGCGCGACGCGTCGCGCGCCGAGCGATCCAGGCAAGCTGGTGCGCGCCCGCCTGGACGCCGCGCACTACGAGATCCTCGCCTACTCGGTGCACACGCAGGAGCAGTCGGGCTTCACCACCCACACCTGGTCGGTTCAGGACAACGGCCCCCAGGGCGGCTTCAACTCCTTGATCCTCTTGATCTATCCCGACGCAGACCTCGCCCGGTCCCAGGCCGCCGAGTCCTCCAGACGCCTCAAGGAGACCAACCTCGTCGAGTCCGAAGGACGGCTGATCTTCATGGTCCTCCACGACGGCACCCCCAAGGGGATCGCCCGCGCGCAGCGCGTCATGGATGTAGCCCGTAAACGCGCGCCCTGACCTTGCCAGCCGGGCAGGTCGTGATTACATGCTCCGCCCTGGCGCGCCGGGGAGGTGCCGAGACGCCACACGATGACCTCAGGAGAACCCATGCAGGACAGATTCCAGGCGGACCTCAAAGACGCCATGCGCGCTCAAGACGACGTGCGCAAGATGACCCTCCGCAGCCTCATCACCTCCTTCAAGAACGCCGCCATCGACAAGCGCGGTGAGCTCAGCGAGGCCGACGCCATCGAGATCCTCTCCCGCGAGGCCAAGAAGCGCCGCGAGGCCGCCGAGGGCTTCCGCTCCGGCGGACGCGACGAGGACGCACAGCGCGAAGAGGCCGAGCTCACCATCATCCAGAGCTACCTCCCCTCCCAGCTCTCCGAGGCCGAGGTGCGCGCCATCGCCCAGGAGGCCATCGCGGCCCTCGGCACCGGCGATCAGGGCAAGGTCATGGGGCAGGTCATGCCCCAGATCAAGGGCCGCTTCGACGGCAAACAGGCCTCCGCCCTCATCCGTGACGAGTTCAACAAGGCCAAAGCCTGAGCCTGACGCAGCGACGTCGCGCGCGGCTGGGCACCTCGCCTGAACCTGTCTAACGTGGCGCCCGCGTCGCACCCTGCGGCGCGGGCAGCTTCGGAGGAGGGGCGATGGCAGAGCGGGAGCGTGCGATCCTGACGACCTCAACGCAGGTCCTCTCGATGGCGCTGAGCGTGGCGACGCAGCGCGGCGTCCTGGTGACCCTCGCGCCGCTCCTCGCCGTGCTCGCCCTCGGGCGCTGGCGCGACGGCGCCCCCGACTTCCTCCCCCCCTGGACCGCCTGGGTCGGCATGGCCCTCGGCGTCCTGGCCGCCGCCCTGGTCGGCGGCGGCGCCTCCATCGTCGAGCAGCGGCGCGGCCGCCGCTGGCTCATGGGCGGCCTCGCCCTGGCCGGCCTCTCCATGGCGCCCACCCTCTGGGATGCACCCCACCTCGCCTTGGCCCTCTTCCTCAAGCTCGCCGGCGCCGCCGTCTGGGTCAGCCGCCCCGACGAGGCCGACGCCTCCACCATCGGGGAGGCCCGCCGCCTGGAGGAGCGCCGCGTCGTCGGCGCCAGCTCCCTGGCCGCACTCCTCGGCTGGGCCGCCGCAGGCCCCGGCGGCATCGCCCAGACCCCCCTGGAGCTGGGCGTCTCCGCTGGCGTCCTCGTCATGTGGGCTGTCCTGGTCCTCCCCTGGCTCCGCGCCGAGTGGGCCCGCGGACGCACCTGGCGCCGCCAGGTCCTCCTCGGCGCAGGCGCCGTCGCCGCCCTCGGCGCCACCCTCGGCGTCCTCCAGTCGAGCTGGCAGGTCGCCGCCCTCGGCGCGATGGCCCTCCCCCTGAGCGCCCTCATCATCGGGCGCGGCGGCGCCCTCATGATCGACGCCGACGAGCGACCCTGGTGGGTGTCCCTCGTCGAGCACCCCGCCCGCTTCCTCGTCGGCTCCTTCCTCGGCCTCTGCCTCCTCGGCGGCGTCGCGCTCTCCTTCCCCGTCTGCTCGACCCGCCCAGACGGCGCGCCGCTCATCGACGCCATGTTCACCTCCTTCTCCTCGACCTGCGTCACCGGCCTCGCCGTGCTGGACACCCCGGGCGACTTCAACGGCCTCGGCCAGCTCCTGATCCTGATCCTCTTCCAGGTCGGCGGCCTCGGCATCATGACCTTCTCCACCGCCGCCATGCTCCTCCTGGGGCAGCGCATGAGCCTCCGCCACGAGGCCGCCGTCGTTGAGCTGATCGGCTCCAGCGGCCGCAGCAGCCTCCAGGGCGCCCTCCGGCGGATGCTCACCGTCACCTTCGTCACCGAGGGCCTCGGCGCCCTCGCCTTGACCGTCCTCTTCCTCCTGAACGGTGATTCATTCGGGGCCGCCCTCTGGCGCGGCGTCTTCACCTCGATATCGGCCTTCTGCAACGCGGGCTTCGCCCTCCACTCCGACAGCCTGGTGGGCTACCAGCGAGACCCCGCCGTCCTGCTCGTCATCTCCATCATCATCATCGTCGGCGCGATGGGCCCCGGCGCCGTCATCGCCTTCCCCCGCTGGATCCAACGCCGCAAGGTCACCGCCCAGGCCTCCATGGCCCTCGGGGTGACCTCGGCGCTCCTCATCCTCCCTGCCATCTTCATCGGCGCCGCCGAGTGGGAGAACACCCTCGCCGGACTCGGCGGCCTCGACCGCGTGATGAACGCCTGGTTCCAGTCCGTCACCCTCCGCACCGCCGGGTTCAACAGCATCGACCTCGCCGCCGTCCACCCGGCCACCCTGACCTTGATGTACGTCCTGATGTTCATCGGCGGCAGCCCCGGCTCCACCGCGGGCGGCGTCAAGACCACCACCGTCATGGTGCTCCTCCTCGCGGTGGTCGCCGCCCTCCGCGGGCGGAGCGTCGTCACCTTCGGCGGCTGGCGCATCCCCCACAGCACCGTCTACAAGGCCGCGGCGATCGCGACGATGGGCGGCCTCTCGGTGATCGTGGCGCTCATGCTCCTCCAGCTCACCCAGCCCATCCCCCTCCCCTCGATCCTCTTCGAGGCCATCTCCGCCCTCGCCACCGTCGGCCTCACCATCGGCGCCACCGCCGAGCTGGACGGGGTGGGCAAGATCATCATCATGTGCTGTATGTTCATGGGGCGCGTTGGCCCCCTCACCCTCTTCCTCCTCCTCATGACGCCGGATGATCACTCCTCCTGGCGCCTGCCGGAGCAGGAGATCGCGGTGGGCTGATCACGCGCGCGGCGCGACGGAGGTATGCATGGCAAGGAAGCAGGCGCTCATCATTGGCCTGGGACAGTTCGGGATGACGCTGGCCCGCTCGCTCACCGAGCGCGGCGTCGAGGTGATGGCCGTCGATCGGCTCCGGGAGCGCGTCCAGGCCGTCAGCAGCCTGGTCAGCGAGGCCGCCTGCTTTGACGCCAGCGAGGAGGCCGCCCTCCTCAAGACCGCGCCGCGCAACCGCGACCTCTGCGTCTGCGCCATCGGAGACGAGTCCCGCGAGGCCGCCATCCTCGTCACCGCGCTCCTCCGCCAGATGGGCGCCCAGTACGTCGTCTCCCGCGCCACCGACGACCTCATGGAGCGCATCCTCCGCCTGGTCGGCGCCCACGACGTCGTCAACCCCGAGCGCGCCTTCGGGGAGCGCCTCGCCAATCGCCTCGTCTTCCAGGGCATCATCGACGAGCTGCCCCTGGGCCGCGATCTGGTCATCACCGAGGTCCGCGCCCCCGTCGAGCTGATCGGCCGCAGCCTCATGGAGCTGGAGCTGCCCCGCCGCTTCGGCGTCACCGTCGTCGCCCTCCGCCGCGTCGTCGATGGCCGCGGCCAGGTCATGATGCCCGACCCCCGCGACCCCGTCCGCCCCGACGACGTCCTCATCGTCGTCTCCCGCCCCGGCGCGGTGAGCGGCCTCCTGGAGGGCCAGCCCTGATGCGCGCCCGCGACGAGATCCGCCTCATCATCGCCGCCCTCTTCATGATCCAGGTCGTCCTGGCCTTCTCCTCCATCGGCCTCCTCACCCGCATCAAGCCCGCCGTCGAGGAGATCCTCGTCGAGAACGTCGCCTCCACCGAGGCCGTCGAGGACATGCTCGTCGTCCTGGCCACCCCCCCGGCCCAGCGTGACGCGACCTCCCAGCAGACCTTCCAGGCCGCCCTGGAGCGCGCCCGCACCAACATCACCGAAGCCGGGGAGCGCCCCGTCGTCGAGACCCTCCTCGCCCAGAGCGACGGCGCCCTCGCAGGCGACCCCGCCGCCTACCAGGCCACCGTCGCCGCCCTCGGCCGCCTGGGGGACATCAACGTCGCCTCCATGAAGGAGGCCGACCAGCGCGCCAAGCAGCTCGGCACCGCAGGCGCCTGGATCGCCGCCTTCCTCGGGGCCCTCGGCTTCGTCCTCTCCGTCCTCGCCGTCCGCCGCCTCACCCGCCGCTTCCTCACCCCCCTCAACGAGCTGGCCGAGACCGTCGAGGCCTACCGCCAGGGCGACCTCCACCGCCGCTTCAGCGCCGCCGACGCCCCCCTGGAGCTGGCCCGCGTCGGAGAGACCGTCAACGGCCTCATCCTCGACCAGCTCGGCCACGAGACGCCCCAGAGCACCCACGTCGCCGTCGATCGCGCCGCGCTCCTCTTCTTCCTCGACACCCTGGAGCGTCCTGCCTTTGTCCTGGAGCCCGGCGGCGCCGTGGTCGCCAGCAACACCGCAGGCGCGGATCACCTCCGCACCGACGCCGGGCGGACCCTCCTCGACGCCCTCCGCGCCGACGCCGCTGCCCCCCCCGACGGCGTCTCGACGCGCTCGATGCGCGGCGCGGCGTGGCTCGTGGAGGTGACCCCCCCGGCTGCGTAACGTCCTGCTGCGCTTCGCTCCACTGGCCGACCGCAGCCGGGCCCCCCCGTGACGGCAACCCCCCCGGGGCCGTAACGTCCCGGCAAAGCCTGGACGAACGCCCCCGGTCCCCCCCGTGACGGGGGGACACCGACGGGTCGCTGGGGGGGGGCGCTGGGGGCGCAGGGGGGGGCGAGCGCAGCGAGCGCATGGCGAGCGAGCAAAGCGAGGGAGGTCGGTGTCCCCCCGTCACGGGGGGGACCGGCCCCGTTCCGCCGATGAGCGAAGCGATGTCGGCGGTTACGGGGCCGGGGGGGTCACCACGCGATGGGGACACCGTCGCGGAAGAACCCGCCTGAGGGGCCGTCCTCGGGGAGGGTCGCCGCCCAGAGGATGCTGGCGACCCCCTCATCGAGCCCGCGCGGGGCGTCGGGGCCGCCCATGTCGGTGCGGACCCAGCCGGGGCAGACGCTGTTGACCTTGACGTTGGGCCGGGCCTCGCCTGCGGCGACGCGGGTCGCCGCGTTCATGGCCGCCTTGGAGAGCCGGTAGGCAGGCCAGCCGCTCCCCATCTCGGTGAGGCCGCCCATCCCGGAGGAGACGTTCACCACGCGGCCATAGCCCGCGGCGTTCATCATGGGGAGCGCCTGCGCCATGGTGCGCCAGGCCCCCAGGGTGTTGGTCTGGAAGGCCGTCGCCAGCACCTCCGCCGGGATCTGGAGGGGGTTGACGTGGAGGTTGGCCTCGAAGATGGCGCCGGCGTTGTTCACCAGCACGTCCAGGCGGCCGTGGCGCGCCCGGAGCGCGGCGAAGGCCGCCTCCACCGAGGCGTCCGAGGCCACGTCCAGCTCCAGCCCCTCGGCGGAGCCGCCTGCGGCCTGGACGGCGGCGGCGGCCTCGGCGGCGCGGGCGGCGTCGCGGGCGGCGACGAGGACGTGGTAGCCCTGGGCGGCCAGCGCGTGGGCGGTCCCCAGCCCCAGGCCGCGGTTGGCCCCTGTGACGAGGGCGATGCCGATCCTCTCTGCCTTCGATCCACCCATCTGCATGATGACCTCCGCTGGTTGTAAGCGCGCTCGACCGCTCAAGCTATACGTGCTCTGCGCGGCCAGGTCCAGCGGCGCGCGAAGCCCGAGGGGGACCTCCCGAGGCCCCTCCCGAGACCACCTCAAGGCCCAGGGGGACCTCCCGAGGTCCCCCCGGGGATCTACCGCGAGGTCCACCCCCCCTCCCGAGGCCCCCCTGGGGAGCTGCGTTGAGGTCCACCACCCCCCTCCCGAGGTCCCTTCGGGGGAGCGCGCCGAGGTCCACCCCCCCCTCCCGAGGTCCCCTCGGGGATCTACCGCGAGGTCCACTCCCCCCTCCTGAGGTCCCTTCGGGGCTGCGCTGGAGCGTTCGCCTCGCTCGCGACCCCGGTCCCCCTCGTGACGGCAACCCCCCCGGGGCCGTAACGTCCGGGCAAAGCCCGGACGAACGGCCCCGGTCCCCCCCGTGACGGGGGGGACCGGCTGCGTTGCTCCTGCGAGCGAAGCGGAGCAGGAGCTTACGCAGCCGGGGGGGTCACGGCGACGCGGGCTGCGCAGGGACATCGACGCGGTAGAGGGTGGTGGCGCAGGAGGTCTCGACGCGGAGGGAGAAGGCGCCGCGTTTTTTGGCGATGAGGACGAAGTTGTCGCTGTAGGTGTAGCGGGTGGCGTAGGCGGGGAGGATCTCGAGGGCGTCTTCGGGCTCGGCGGTGAGGGAGGCGCCTTCGCACTCATCTTCGCAGGTGGACCAGCAGGCGACGCCGAGGGCGGCGCCTTCGGTGAGGGTGATGGTGGGGACGGCGTCGGGGGTGTTGTTGACGCGGGCCTCCAGGGCGGGCGGCGCGGCGGTGATGGCGTAGAGCCCGGCGCGGTCTTCGACCTCTTCGACGGGGCAGGCGGTGAGGAGGAGGGTGGGGAGGAGGGCGGCGAGCGCCCGGGTGGGGGGGAAGATGCGGCTCATGGGAGGACCTCCAGCTCCAGGGTGTGGGTCAGCTCCAGGGCTTCGACGGTGACGCGGACGCGTCCGGGCTGCCTGGCGACGAGGCGGTACCAGCCGAAGACGAGATCCTCGACGACGGAGACGACGGGGGCGTCGGGCTCGGGGCCGGGCTCCAGGATCTCGACGGTCCAGGTGGCCTTGAAGAGCCCGAGGAGGGCCTGGTTCCCGGCGAGCGCGTCGAGGACGATGAGGATCTGATCGTCGCTGAGGAGGGTGGCCTCGTCGCGGACGGCGCCGAGGGCGACGCCGGCGTCGTTGTAGCGGATGAGGCGCAGCTCGGTGGGCTGGGCGACCCAGAGGTGGATGAAGTCGATGACGGCGCCGTCGGGGCCTTCGACGAGGAGGGCGCTGGCGCCGGGGACGTGGGCGGTGAGGACGCCGCTCTCGGCGGTGAGGATGTCGGGGACGCTGGTGCGGAGGGTGATCTCGGGGGCGGAGGAGCCGCCGGTGCGGAAGTCGATGCCGACGCCGACCTTGGCCCCAGCGGCCAGGGGGGCGTTGAAGCCGCCCTGGATGCAGGCCTGGGAGAAGGCGCCGCACTCGGGGAAGGCGCTGGTGTTTCCGAAGCTGCCGGCGGTCGGCGGGCCGATGCCGAGCCCTCCGGAGGCGTCGCCGCAGGCGAGCGCGCCCAGGAGGGGCAGGGTGGTCAGGAGCGGCGTCAGGCTGAGGAGGCATGCGGAGCGGGTGGTCGTCATAGGCTTCTTGGGGGGTGGGGGTTGAGCGGCGAGGGCCGCGGCGTCGCTCCATAGAGCATCCAGTGTGCCAACGTGCGGGCTGCGCGCTGGCCGAAGGCCAGGGCGGGGAGGGCGGGCGGCGCTATGACAGCGCGGTCAGGGTGGGGCCTCAGCCGTGGAGGGGCGGCGCCTCGTCGTCGTCGTCCACCAGGAGGCGCCACCAGCCGGGCATCAGGTGCTCGAAGTGATCGCGGAGGGCGCCCAGGATGCGGGTCTGGCGGCGGTGGGCGCGGGCCACGTCCTGCTTGCGCCGCTCGGCCAGGGCGGCGACCTCGGCGGCCAGCTGCTGGAGCGCCGCGCTGCGGCCCTGGAAGACGTCGCGCTGGAGCAGCCCGGTCAGGCGATCCAGCCAGCGGAGGTTGTTCAGCTCCCCCCGATCCAGGCGCTCGCGCAGCCGGGTGAGGAGGCGCGTCAGGCGGGCCTCCCCATCCAGCGCCAGCGTCTCGGGGGTCATCGCCACCAGCTCCTCCAGGGTGTCCAGCACCTCCTTGACCGTCGGCAGGAAGTCGGGGTCCAGGGGGTCGTACTCGGCCGCGGGGAGGGTGAGGATGACCGGGATCAGCTCGGGGGAGCGCAGCGCCACCATCAGGAGCCCCCCGCGGGTGTAGGCGCGCGAGTGGGAGTCGAAGGCGGCCTCGCGCAGCTCGGCCTCGGTCAGCTCCGGGAGCGTGCCGGCCTGGAAGCGGCGCATCAGGAAGTCGCGCAGCTCCTCCTGGAGCAGCACCGTCACGTCCTCCACCCACTTGCGGGTCACTGGATCGGCGCGGAGGCGCGGGTCGGCGTTGAAGATCCGGCAGTAGCGCAGCCCGAAGCCGATGGGGTACCCGTCCTCGCCCCACGGGCCCACCCAGTCGTCTACCACCGCGTAGAAGGCGCAGGGGGTCGCCGCGCCGGGGTGCCCGGCGATCACGTCGGTGAGGGCCTCGTAGGCTTGTCGGAGGTGGTCGGGGGTCGGCGGGGCGTCCAGGGGGGGGAGATGTGGGATCATCGCGGGCTCCCTGTGAAGGTGTAGCGATCCTGGGGGGCTGGTGGTATGGTGACGCGGCGATCCAGGGGGGGAGGCTGCGCGCCTCCTCCAGAACAGCCCACAAGAAGAGAGGCTCAGCGGTGAGTAGGGCAGACGTGCAGACGCTGGAGCAGGACCGCGCGGTGGTGACCTCAAGCGTACCTCGTGTCGCAGGCTATCACATCCTGGAGGTGTTGGGACAGGGCGGAATGGGGGTGGTCTACCGCGCCGAGCAGGCCGAGACCGGGCAGGTCGTCGCCCTCAAGACGGTCCGCGTGGCCCGCAAGCAGGAGCTGATGAGCATCCGGCGGGAGATCCACGCCCTCACCCAGCTCCACCACCCGGCGGTGGTCCGCTTCGTCGATCACGGGGTGGAGGGCGGGCGCCCCTGGTATGCGATGGAGCTGCTCGGCGGGTGGACCCTGGGGCACCTCCGCGACGCCCTCCACCCGCGCCAGCGCTTCGGGGGGGGCTCCTCGCTCTTCGTGGACGCCCCCACCCAGGCGACCCCGGGCTCCGGGCTCTCCATCGGGGAGACGCTGGAGGGGCTGGCGGCGCCGCAGGAGGCGGCGCCGCTCCCTGCGCGCCGCTCGGCGCTTGAGCTGCTCCCGCGGGTCCTGGAGCTGACCGCGCGCCTCTGCTACGGCCTCGACTACATCCACAGCCAGGGCATCATCCACCGCGACCTCAAGCCCGCCAACGTCTTCCTCCGGGACGACGGCTCGCCGGTCCTGGTGGACTTCGGGCTCATCTCCCGGCAGGGCGGCCGGGACGGCCGCCTCGTGCTGGAGGCGCAGGACGGCGGACGCGGCACCCCGGCCTACATGGCCCCCGAGCAGATCCAGGGCGAGGCGGTGGACGCCCGCGCGGACTTCTACTCGCTGGGCTGCGTCCTCTTCGAGCTGCTCACCGGGCGCTGCCCCTTCGAGGGGGAGACGGTCTTCGAGGTCATCAACCACCACCTCTCCACGCCGCCCCCGGCGCCCTCCCGCTATGTGGACGGCATCCCGGAGGAGCTGGACGACCTCGTGCTGCACCTGCTCGCCAAGCGGCCGCGCGACCGCATCGGCCACGCGGACGACGTGCTGGCGGCGCTGCGGGCGCTCGGGGTCGCCGCGGCGAGCGCCGAGTCCGCCGCGCGCCCGGCCCTCTACCGCTCGGTCATGGTGGGGCGCTACGCCGAGCGCAACGCCCTCAACGGCGTCCTGGCGGACGCCTCGGCGGGGCGCGGGACGCTGGTCCTCCTCGGCGGCGAGAGCGGCGTCGGCAAGACCCACCTGGTCACCGCGCTCACCCAGGTGGCGCGGCGGCGGAGCATGCGCGTCATCACCGCCGAGTGCCGCCCCGGCTTCAACACCCCGCTGGAGGCGTTCCGCCCTGTCCTCCAGGCCCTCCTCGACCGCTGCCTGGAGCAGGGGGCGGTCTTCACCCGCCGCGTCCTGGGCGTCCGGGGCAAGGTGCTCGCCGCCTTCGAGCCGGCCCTCGGGGAGCTGCCCGGGGTCCGCGAGCTGCCCGAGCCGCCCCGCCTCCCCCCCGACGCCGAGCGCGAGCGCGTCGTCAGCGTCCTCGGAGAGGCCCTGAGCGCCTACGCCCAGGAGCTGCCCCTCCTCCTGCTGCTGGACGACCTCCAGTGGGCCGACGAGCTCTCTCTCTACGCCCTCAGCACCCTCGGCGCGCCCTTCTTTGAGGAGCGCGCCCTCGCCCTCATCGGGAACTACCGCTCCGACGAGGTCGAGCCGCCGCTCCAGCGCCTCCTCGACACCCCCGGCGCCCGCCGCATCGACCTGGGCCGCCTGGGCGAGGACGAGATCACCACCATGATCGGGGACATGCTCGCCATGCGCGAGCCCCCCCTCTCCCTCGTCCGCTACCTCGCCTCGCACTCCGAGGGCAACCCCTTCTTCGTCGCGGAGTACCTCCGCGCCGCGGTCGCGGCCCGCCTCCTCCACCGCCAGCGCGGCCGCTGGCGCCTCAGCGACGAGGGCCCCGAGGGCTGGACGCGCCTCGGCGCCTCCCTCCCCGGCACCCTGCGGGATCTGGTCGGGCGGCGCCTCGACGCCCTCGACCCGCCCGCCCGCGACCTCGCCGCCCTCGCCGCCGCCGTGGGCCGCGAGGCCCCCATGGAGCTGCTCTTCCACGCCGCCCACCTCTCCGAAGCCGAGGGCTTCGCCCTCCTCCACGCCCTCTTCGGGCGCCAGGTCCTCGAACCCGGCGCCGACGGCCGCGTCCGCTTCGTCCACCACAAGGTCATGGAGGTCGCCGCACACGCCGCCCACGACCAGGCCGCCCGCGCCCACGGCGCCGTCGCCTCCTCCATCGAGGCCCTCTACAGCGGCACCCCCGACTTCGAGCTGCGCTGCGCCGACCTCGCCGTCCACTGGCGCCGCGCGGGCGACCTCCCCCGCGCCGTGGGCTACCTGGAGCGCGCCGCCGCCCACGCCGTCCGCACCGCCGCACACGCCGACGCCCTCGCCTGGCTCCGCGAGGCCGCCGACCTCCGCCAGCAGGCCGACCTCCACCTCCCCCCCCTCCGACGCGCCGCCCAGGAGCGCCTCATCGGAGAGTGCCACCTCGGCCTCGGGGACATCCCCGAGGCCCGCAAGCACCTCCTCGCCGCCGCCGACCTCCTCGGCTGGCACGTCCCCGAGGAGAGCGCGCCCACCGCCCTCGCCTTGCTCCGCGAAGTCGGCCTCCAGGCCCTCCACCGCACCCTCCCCCCCGGCCTCATGCCCAGCTCCCGCAGCGTCGAGGAGATCACCGAAGGCGCCCGCACCTTCGAGGTCATGCAGGCCGTCGCACGCTCCACCAACCGCGCCCCCCTCATCCTCCTCTCCGCCCTCCGCGCCCTCAACCTCGCGGAGCTTGGCGCCTCCGAGCTGCACCGCGCCAACGGCTACGCCCTCGCCCAGGTCATCGCCGGCACCCTCCCCTGGGTCCGCCTCGCAGAGCGCTACGGCGACCTCGCCCAGCGCGCCCTCGACGGCTGCGATGACCGCGCCGCCGCCGTCTGGGTCGATCAGATGGCCGCCGTCTACCACACCAGCCGCGGACACCTCCTCCTCGCCGCCAACCACGGCCAGCGCGCCGCCGAGCTGGCCGAGGAGATCGGCTACCGCTTCCGCTGGGAGGAGTCCTCCATCATCACCGCCTACGCCGAGACCTACCTCGGACGACTCCAGGACGCCCTCCGACGCTACGACGCCGTCATGCGCTCCGCCAGGCGAGGCGCCCACCGACACCTCGCCTGGGCCCTCGCGGGCGCTGGACGCACCCTCGTCCTCCTCGGACGCGACGACGACGCCCGCGCCCGCTACGACGAGCTGATCGCCCTCCCGCGCCACGCCATGGACCCCCTCGACCGCCTCATCATCGAGCTCACCGCCGCCTGGGGCCTCACCCTCCTCCACGAGCCCGAGCGCGCCTACACCTTCATGGAGAGCGCCTTCCACGCCCTCCACAGCGTCCCACCCACCGTCATCGAGATCAGCGGCGTCATCGCAGACGCCGCCGACTGCTGGGTCTGGCGCTGGGCCCACCTCCCCCCCGGACCCCTGGCCCAGCGCGCCCTCCGACGCTTCGAGGACGTCCTCGCCCTCCTCAAGCGCTTCGGTCGCAGCTTCGTCCTCCTCAAGAGCGACATCCTCTACGCCGAGGCACGACACGCCTGGATGCGCGGACGAACCCGCGACGCCGCCAGCCGATACACCCAGAGCGCCCTCGCCGCACGCGACCTCGGCCTCGTCATCCAGGAGGCCCGCGCCTGGGCTGGGCTCGCCGCCCTCCCGGGCCACGACACCCCCGCCGCGCGCGCCCGCGCCCTCCACCTCACCCACACCTTCCAGGGACGCCCCGAACGCCTCACCCCCGACTGGAGCAAAGCACACACGCCATGAAAAACGTCCTCATCGTCGGCGGCGGCGTCGCCGGTATGACCGCCGCCCAGGAGCTGGCCGAGCGCGGCTACAAGGTCACTGTCCTCGAAGCACAGCCCGCTGTCCCCGGCGGCAAGGCCCGCTCCCAGGACGTCACCGGCTCCGCCACCCAGGGACGACGACCCCTCCCCGGCGAGCACGGCTTCCGCTTCTTCCCTGGCTTCTACCGACACCTCCCCGACACCTTCAAGCGCATCCCCTTCCCCAACAACCCCGACGGCGTCTTCAACAACCTCATCGACACCGAGACCGCCATCTACGCCGTCGTCGGACACCCCTGGTTCGAGACCCCCGTCCGCTTCCCCGAGTCCCTCCACGACCTCCGCGTCATGTCCCACCTCCCCGAGAGCTTCGCGCAGATCGGCCTCACCTTGGACGATGTGACGTTTTTTGCTCAAAAATTGCTTCAATTTATAACAAGCTGCGACGAGCGACGCTTCGCAGAGTACGAGCGCGTCAGCTGGTGGGCCTTCGTAGACGCCGAGCACCGCTCCGCCGCCTACCAGACCCTCCTCGCTACCGGCATGACCCGCAACCTCGTCGCCTCCCAGGCCCACACCGCCAGCACACGCACCCTGGGCACCGTCCTCACCCGCCTCATGTCCTCCGTCTCGGTCCCCGGCGGCAACGCCGACCGCGTCCTCAACGGACCCACCAGCGACGCCTGGCTCGACCCCTGGTTCAACTACCTCACCCTCCAGCTCGGCGTAGACTACCGCTTCAAGGCGCGCGCCCTGGAGATCCTCTTCGACCCCGGCACCTCCCGCGTCACCGGCGTCCGCGCCGACATCGACGGCACCACCCACCTCCTCCACGCCGATCACGTCATCCTCGCCACACCCGTCGAGGTCGCCAACCAGCTCATCCCCGCCGCCATGAAGGACTACGACCCCGTCCTCCAGGGCCTCGACCGCCTCAAAGACCAGACCGCCTGGATGAGCGGCATCCAGTACTTCCTCACCTACCCCCTCCACCTCCCCCACGCCCACCTCAACTGCCTCGGCACCCCCTGGGCCCTCACCGCCATCGACGAGGCCCCCTTCTGGCCCTGGATCGACCTCAAAGACTTCGGAGACGGCACCACCCAGGCCATCCTCTCCGTGGACATCTCCGACTGGGAGAGCCCCGGCACACCCGGCGGACCCGCCGGCGGAAAGGCCGCCCGCGACTGCACACCCGCCGAGGTCGCGGAAGAGGTCTGGCATCAGCTCAAGACCGCCCTCAACACCCGCGGCACCCTCATCACCACCTACGCCTCCTGGTGGCTCGACGAGAGCATCCGCCTCGCCCCCCCAGGCTCACCCCACACCCTCACCAACGACGAGCCCCTCCTCGTCAACCTCATCAACGGCTGGAGCCTCCGCCCCGAAGCCTGGACACGCATCGACAACTTCTTCCTCGCCGCCGACTACGTCCGCACCAACACCGACCTCGCCACCATGGAGGGCGCCAACGAGGCCGCCCGACGCGCCGTCAACGCCATCCTCGAACAGGACCGCTACCGCGGCCCCGGCGGCTTCTGCGAGGTCTTCACCTTCCCCGAATCACCCCTCTTCGCCGCCCTCCGCGAGCGCGACCGGCTCCGCTTCATCAACGGACTCCCCTGGGCGCCCCCCGCCGACATCCCCTGGGAGATCGGCGCCGAGGTCCGCGGCGAAGCCGCCGAGGCCCAGGGCGCCGTCACCCGCACCCTCCGACGCTTCAGCCCCCGGCGCATCCTCTCCCTCGGCCGCGAGGTCCTCGATCGCATCTTCGACGACGGCGTCACCGTGGACACCCGCGCCTACGACGTCGCCGCCCGCAACGCCGGCAGCCAGGCCGGCGTCCCCAGCCGACCCTGGGCCAGCTACCAGCGCTGGACCGACCTCCTCTTCTGCCACTGGGCCATCGACCCCGCTGACCTCCGCCCCTTCGTCCCCGCCGAGCTGGAGCTGGACACCTGGGGCGGCAAGGGCTACGTCACCCTCGTCCCCATGTACATGGCCGAGCTGGCCCTCCCCGTCATCGAAGAGCTCCCCGGCCTCGATCACTTCTCCGAGCTCAACTTCCGCACCTACGTCAAGCACAAGGGACGACGCGGCGTCTACTTCTTCCGCATCGACGCACCCAACGCCCTCGCCAACCTCGGCGCGCGCCTCTTCTTCCACACACCCTACGAGACCGCCGAGCAGACCTGGTCCCGCGCGTCCGACGGCACCGTCTGGTTCGCCAGCCACCGCGTCCAGCCCGGACCCGACGCCACCTTCGTCGCCCACTGGAAGCCCACCGGCCCCACCTCCAACCCCGCACCCGGCTCCCTCCGCGCCTTCCTCGCGGACCGCTTCTCCGCCTTCGCCGTCACCGGCGGCCGCGTCTTCCGCGGCGATCTCATCCACGACCCCTGGCCCGTCCGCGACGCCACCTGGACCATCCAGGTCAACACCGTCCTCTCCAGCTTCGGCTTCAACCTCCCCGGCCCACCCGACGAGGTCTACGCCTCACCCGGCGTCGAAGCCGTCATGTGGACCTTCGAGGAAGACCCATGACCCCCCACGGCGTCCACACCCTCCTCCCCGAAGACGTCTGGCGCGCGGCCCGCGACGCCCACCAGCGCCGCGCCGCCGCCGCCACCGACCCCTGGCAGGAGAAGCACGCCCGCGGGGAGAAGGACCCCGTCATGGACTTCCTCTTCGAGTACTACGCCTTCCGACCCACCCGCCTCAAGCGCTGGTCCCCAGGCGTCGGCGGCGCCCGACAGGGCGACCCCCCCCAACAGCACCGCGGCCAGAAGGGCGTCGCCG
>CAUJGC010000116.1 GCA_963169075.1 Myxococcota bacterium | reverse complement strand
CCCCGGGGGGGCCCGGCGGCGTCGCTCCTGTGACCCGCCGCGGCGCTGGTCCTCCCCCCCCCGGGGGGGTTGCCCACCCGGGGGGGACCGGGGCCGGGTGTGCGTCAAATTTGCGTGAGCGCTCCGATCTGGCCGCTGGCTTGCACAGGGAGGCGGCGACCGCGCGGCGGCGGAGAGCGGCGAGGCCGTCTCCGCCGGGTGCGGCGCCCTGCCAGGCGCCGTCGCGCGGCGCAGCGGCGGGTGGAGTAGACATCATCCACCCCCGCGCTGCCCACTCAACTAGAACCCCCAGGATGGGGGATGCTTACGCCACCGCAGGACCCGGGGGGAACGCAGTGAGCCAGGGAGCGACGAGAGACGATATGGAAAGCAGGCTGGTGAAGGTCGACCTCCACGTACACTCGCACCATTCGGACAGCCCGAAGATCTATCTGCTCGCGAAGGCGAACGCTCGGGAGTGCTACACCAGCCCCGAGGACGTCTATCAGCGCGCCCTGGCGCGGGGGATGGATCTGGTCACGATCACGGACCACGACACCATCGACGGCGCGCTGGAGATCGCGCATCACGGCCCGCACGTCTTCCTCTCGGAGGAGGTGTCGTGCCGCTTCCCGGACAACGGCTGCATCGTCCACGTGCTCGTCTTCCACATCACCGAGGCGCAGCACCGGGAGATCCAGCGGCTCCGCTACAATGTCTATGACTTTGTGCAGTATGTGCGTCAGGAGGGCATCGCCCACGCCATCGCGCACCCGCTCTCCAGCGTCAACCACCGGCTGACCCGCGAGCACATCGAGCAGTGCTTCCTGCTCTTCAAGAACATCGAGCTGCTCAACGGCCCGCGTGACCCGTACCACCGCAAGGCGCTGGAGCAGATCATCCACCGGCTGGATCGTCCGACGCTGGAGCGTTGGGCCAACACCTACAACATCGAGCCGGTGACGTGGGAGCCCACGTGGGGCTTCACGGGCGGGAGCGACGATCACTCGGGGATCGCGATCGCGCGGGCCTACACGGCCTACGAGGGTCCGGCGACGGTGGACGGGCTGCTGGAGGCGCTGGACGCGCGCCGCACCCGGCCCGAGGGCGAGTTCATGACGGCGGTCAGCGCCGCGCACAACATCTACTCGGGTGTGGTCAACTACTTTGTGGACCGCCAGAAGACCAACCCCTCCCCCAGCGGGTCGATCTACAACGACATCTTCCGGGCGGCGGCGACGGGCGGCGCCTCGTTGATGGAGCGGGGCGATCTGCAGGAGATCCTGCGCTCGCCGCTGGGGCGGGTCTTGATGGCGTTCCAGGCGGAGAGCGCGGGGGCGACCCTGCCGACCTGGGAGCGCCTCTTGACGGAGGGCGCCCACGAAGAGATCCACCAGGAGATGAGCGCGCTGGCGCGGAAGGTGATGCGCCGGGCCATCGGCGGCGCGGCGCAGGAGCTGGTCGAGGCCACGGGGACGATGGACTTCGACCACATGGCGCGTGTGCTGCCGCACATCCTCCAGATGGTGCTCCTGCACATCCCCTACTACCTGGGCTTCCGCTACTTCTACCAGGACCGCCGCCGGGCGATGGCGCTGCACGAGTCCATCGGCGTGGGCTACGTCCCGAAGGAGTCGCTCTCGGTGGCGATCTTTGTGGACACGCTGGAGGACGTCAACGGCGTCACGCTGGGGCTGCGCCGCATGATCCGCGAGCTGCGGGCTCAGGGCAAGCGGGTGTCGCTGCTGGGGCTGCGCTCGAAGACCACCGGGGCGTCGGCGGACGCGGTGGAGGACATCAAGGCGGATCTGGACGTGGACGCGGTGGTGCGCTTCGAGGCGCTGGCGTCCTTCGACCTGCCGGGCTACAACCACATCGAGCTGGGCGTGCCGCCGGTGCTGGAGATGATGCAGTGGTGCGTGGAGCAGGAGGTGGACCTCATCCAGGTGTCCACGCCGGGCCCCACCGGGCTCGCCGGGCTCACCATCGCCCGGATGCTGGGGACGCCGGTGGTGGGGCACTACCACACGCAGATCCCCGAGTACGTCGAGCGGCTCATCGGGGACAAGAACATCGCCGCCATCGCCCGCGCGTACGTCGGCTGGTTCTACAACGGCCTGGACAACGTCATCGTGCCCAGCCGCGCGACCCGCGACAACCTGCTGGACATGGGCATCCGCCGCGAGCGCATCACGCTCCTCTCGCGCGGGGTCGATCTGGATCGCTTCTCGCCGGGCCGCCGCGACCGCAAGGTCTGGGAGCGCTACGGGCTCAACGGCGCGCCCAAGCTGCTCTATGTGGGGCGCGTCTCGAAGGAGAAGAACCTCGACACGCTGGTGGAGACGTACCGCGCGCTGCGGGCGTCGGGCGTGGCCTGCGAGCTGGGCATCGTGGGGGACGGCCCCTACCGTGACGAGCTGGCGCGTCGCGTCTCGGATCTGCCGGGCGTGATCTTCACCGGCTACGTCGGCGGGGATCAGCTGGCGGACCTCTTCGCGTCGTCGGACATCTTCGTCTTCCCGAGCACCACGGACACCTTCGGGAACGTCGTGCTGGAGGCGCAGGCGTCCTCGCTGCCGGTCATCGTCACCGACCAGGGCGGCCCCAGCGAGCTGATGGTCCCCAACCGCACCGGCGTCGTCGTCCCGGCGATGGACGCCACGGCGCTGGGCGACGCGATCAAGCGCCTCCTGGGGGATCGCAGCCTCCGCGAGGGGATGGGCTCGGCGGCGCGGGAGCACGTCAGCAAGATGACCCACGACTCGGCGGCGCGCGAGCTGTGGGACTTCTACCGCACCCAGGTGGATCGCTCCCAGAGCGGCCTCCGCGACGCGGTGGCGGACGGGATCTGAGCAGCCAGAGAGCACGGGGGTCTGGGGGGCGCTGCCCCCCAGCCGCCGGAGGCACCCCACAAAAAAGACAACAAAACAACAGTGAGTTGGGGGCTGTTTTGTTGGGTGCCGCCGGCGGGGGGGGGGGGGGGGGGGCGCCCC
>CAUJGC010000115.1 GCA_963169075.1 Myxococcota bacterium | reverse complement strand
TTGAACTCAGCAACATCCATCAGCTCCGACAGCGCACCGACGACATCATCGCTGCGCTCGACAACGACGACATCGCTTCCCTCACGAACTACCCCTACATCAAGCGCGCACTATCGGAGCCCTAACTTGTCGATTCGGTATAACGTCCTGCTGCGCTTCGCTTCACAGGACGAACGCAGCCGGTCCCCCCCGTGACGGGGGGACACCGACGGGTCGCTGGGGGCGAGCGAGCGCTGGCGCCCGGGCGCGCCCCGAGGAGATCCGCCACGGTGTTGTCATACTCGACGCGGGTGAGACGGCGCAGCGCGCCCTCCCCGACCCCCGGCACCCCGGACGAGCACGCAGCCGGAGGCTCGCCGTCGCCCCAGATTCAGTCGAGATCGGGCGGCTCAAGGGTGGTGGTGTTGGACGCGCCGTCTGGCGGCGCGTCGTCGTTCTCGCTGCCGCCGCAAGCAACGAGCCCGCACAGGCACGCTATCACCCCTGTCTTCCTGAGGATTCGTCGCATCTGCGCCACCCGCCGCTGTCTTCGGCCTTCACCGCATCGCACAGGGGCCAGCATGGCAGATCGGGGGAGGGCGCGCTCGGTGGCGTAGGCGTCCCTGGCGCCCAGGGTCGCGACCCTGGGCGCCTTAAGCCTCGGCAGCCTCTTCTGCAAGCGCGTCCATCGCCTTGGCGAGGTAGCTGAGCCAGCGACGCGGGGAGAGCCCCTCCTTCTCGCCAAAGCCATCCTCATTGGCGAGCAGAGAAGCGCGCAGGATAAGCATGGGTTGATGATACTTGATCTTCTCCGGATCATAGCCTTGTATGTTGGAGAGCGCCTTCATGTACTCCCGCGCAAACTCGGGGCGGTCTTCAGACCTGAGCGGGCCAAGTCGAACGAGCTGACCACTCTGCATACGATCCATCAGCGCAGGATAGGCGCTATTGAACCGGTCTTCTATCGGCTTGCGACGCCCGTTCTCCTCGATCTCCGTCGTCCAGGCGATCATCAGCGCAATGGGGGCGCGCTTGTCGCTCACCGCATCAATCAGGTGGCGTAGATCCGTCAACAGGCGTGAACGGCGCACCTGAGAGACGTTGGAGCGAAAGAGATCCTCCAGCTGATCCACCATAAAATAGATGCGCTTGCAGACCCCCAAGCGCTCGGCGACCCCAACAAGATCGCAGAGGTGGGTGATCAGCTCTCCTTCAGGATCGATCCGGCGCGGCTCGCCAAGCTCGCGCCGCTCGCGGGCGGTCAGCTCCGCGCCGCCCAGCCAACGCGAGAGCAGCTTGGCTCGCTCTGCCCTCGCATCAACCTCAAGCGCGCGGATCGCCTGAATGTGGCGCTCCATGAGGCTCTGCGGCGTAGCGTCCGTGGGGATCGCCTGGACGAGCTGCCAGATGAGCGGGATCAGCTCGACGCCCCCCTGCTCAGGGAGCAAGTCGTCCTCCCCTCCTCCGAAAGCTGTCCACTCCTGAAGCTTGCGGAGCATGAGCTGCCCCAGCGAAGCCCGCTGGGCGCCGTAGTCGTAGAGGCTCACCCGCAGCACGGCGAGCTTCCGGGCTCGTGCTTGCGACAGCAACAGCCGCTCCCAGTAGCGGAGGAGATGGGTCTTGCCCATACCAATACCACCGATCAGCGACAGCGGCTTGCCCGCCTGCTTGTAGGCCAGCTCGACCCAATCCTGAATCTCGTTCATCTGCCTGTATATATGAGCTCCATAGAGCACAGGACGTTGATGGGCGTCGACAACCCCCTCAGCGTCTGCAAACGGGTTCTGCGGAACCCCCAACGCCAGATAGTCACGCGCTGTTTGAGGGAGCGTGTGCTGCACCCCAGAATCGTCCCATCTCAAGATCAGCTGGTCGGTCATGGCCTCGCTCCTCATGCGATGCGGCGGAGGGTCCGGACAGGCTGGGGTCCCCCCATCCACAGCCCCTCCGGATCTACCACGTCCTCAGCATACTCGCCCTCTCCCAACCGCGCCACCTCCTCGAAGGCATCGCCAACGAACTCCCCCCCCGTCTCCAGCGACCAGCGGTTCGCAGGCTGCTGGCGCAGCGCTGCCATCGTGCGTCCGAGACGGTAGGGGCTCCACCGCAGCTCACGCGCAGCCAGCTCGCTCAGCTCACGCACGGAGAGATGATCACCCACCGCCGGCATCCAGACCTCCAACGCGCGATCCAGCTGCTCAGGGGATGCAGGTGCATCTCCGCAATAGACGCGTCCGCCCAGCTCTGCCGTCTGTCCCAACGAACGGGCGATCCCCCACCAGGGACGCCAGAGTCTGTCATCTGGGCGCTCAACGCTCCCATGGTGCGCCGCCAACTGCTGCATCATCGTCTCGTAGACCCGAAGCTTGCGAAGCGCTCGATGCAGCGCGTCCAGATCGTTGCTGTTCCAGGCTTGTTGAAGCCAGCGGAAGTTCGGCCCTGGTTCGCCTTCCTCGTCCATCCACCCCAACAGTTCGAAGCTCTTATAAGCCGACCGGAGGGCGCTTCCAGCGCTCCAGAGCGCTTCAGACCCGTCCCCTTCCAACACCAACGGGGCGAGCAGGTTCCAGAAGGAGGACGACGACATCCTCCAGCTCCGGGCGCCCAACGCCCCATCGGGGGTACCTGCCCAGGGAAACACGAGGGGCTGTGTCGCCGCAGCAGGCTCCGGCACGACAGGAGGAGGCTCCAACACGACAGCAGCACGAGTCGTCTCTACAGGAGGTGGCGGAGCGGGGACTGCTGGCGCCGATGTCGATGTGGGAGCAGGGAGCACGGGAGCAGGGCGAGGCGGCGCGTCGCTCTCTTCGCACGCCAACGCAAAGACAGGATCGGTCCAGTCGGACGGGAGCGCCCCCAGCACAGCTCGCCCCAGGGTTTGCTCCAGTGTCCAGGAGGACGCGCAGTCATCGCCGCGCTCGACCTGGAAGATGAGGCGGTCGCACGCGGCCAGGAGGCCTCGCACGAGGTGACTCCAGGGGGGGATGTGGAGGCGTCCGTAGGCTCCATGAGGCTCCCACCAGCCGCGGAGGCAGACCTGGCCGAAGAGCGGCCTGCTCACCTCGGGCCCTGCGTCGATCCAGAGCACAGCGTCGCTGCCCAGCACGGCGGCGGCGGTGACGGCGAGGTTCCGGTCTCCCGTCAGGAAGATCGTGCGGGTGTTGCGGGGCTGATCGCGCACCTGGAGGCGAGCCTGCTCCAGCAGCAGCATGTCAGCATCGGGGGATTTGTCGCCGCCCTCGTCCCGGAACTTCGCCAACATGAGCGCGCTCTGATCCGGGGAGGGCCGCATGATCATGGACCCCTCAAGGCGCGCGGTGAGGATCTGGCGGGCGAGGCGCCACTGGGTCCGCAGTTGAAAGGCCGCGATGGTCCGCGCGACGTAGAAGCCTGCCTTGCCGCCGCGATCCACCCATCGCATAAGCTCTCGATCAACAAGCACGGAGGTCTCGAAGTGCGCTCGACCCCGGAAGACCTCCAGGAGCCAGTGGGCGATCCCGCTGGCGAGGACGTTGGTGTCAAAGTAGAACTTCAAGCAACGGGGATCCTGGAGGAGCGCCTCGAAGGGAGCAGGGTCTACGCGCGGCGCTGCGAGGCCGCAGGCGACGAGCGTCTTGCTCCAGGCTTCTTGATACTTCGACGTGGGGCTGTCTGACTTCTTGTAGGCGAAGCCATTGGGTAGCTTCGCGCCTCCCTGCTCTAGCAACGGCGTCGCGCGCAGCTCCAGCACGGGGTGGAGGGCTTGCTCATCGCGGATCGTGAGGAGGGGCTCGCGATGTTCAGGAACGCCGCCGCGACGGTAGTCGCCGAGCACGCGCACGGTATCACCTCGGCGAGCGCCGATCCGATGCCAGAGGCTGTCCAGGTCACTCAGCGTCAGATAGCTCATGAACCTCCTCCTGGTAGTGCGGCTGCCGCACCCACCACTGATCCATCAAGTGCATCGTCATCAGCCCGCGCTGCAGCGCGAGGGCCAGGACGGCAGGACTCTTGAGGAGGCCGACCTCTGAGGCCTCCTCGTCGCCCTCATCAGCCATCTCGGCGGGGGTCTTGCGAAGCAGGGCACCTGTGATGCGGGGTGCAATCCAGACCAAGGCCCCCTCCTCCAGGTCAGGCGAGAGCGTCGCGCAGGCAGCGGCGAGCTTGCCCGCGAGCTGCTTGACCTCCGCTGATGTCAAGCGCAGCGGGCCTTCAGCCTGGGTGAAGCGACGCAGCTCTTCGTAGATTGGATCGCTGGCTCGGAAGGCCGCCTCGGTTTGGCGCAGCAGCGCGCCAGGGATGCGAAGCTTCACCCGCTGTGCGCGGTCCTCCAATACAAGATCAGCGAACATGAATGCTCCTCCAGAGGGCTCAGCGGTGGTGCTGGGGGTCAGGCGGGGTGTTCGCGGGTTGCGGTCGGCTGTGCGTGAGGCGTGGACGGCGCGCCGGGGCCGCCGTCCGTTTGCCTGGAGCTTCGGCGCGCTGCGCGGCGCCTCCGTCCAACGTCCAGGGGAGCAGGAGGACGCGCCGGAGATCACGCGCCGCTGTACGCGCTGATGAGCGCCTTGATCGCGACGAGCGGCGCCGGATCGAGGGACTCGACCGCCTGCGCGGCGAGGTAGACGTCGTCGATGATGGCGAGGGAGCGTGCGCGGAGGGCGTCGCGGTGATCCTGGGCCTGGCGAGTCTCGTGGGCCTCGGTGACGGCGGCGTCGGTGACCTCCTTGAGTGCGCCGGAGAGCCGGGCGATCTCGGCGGGCCAGCCTGCGGCGCGGGGGGCAGCGGCGAGGGCGTCGCGGTGGAGGTCGAGGGCGGTGGAGGCGCGGGTGAAGGCGTGGAGCATGGCGCCTGGGGAGCGGAGGTTGCGGAGGCTCTCGAAATGGAAGTCGTCGATGACGCGCGAGGGGACGGGGAGCTTGCGGGCGGCGCGCTCGACGGAGGCGCGGAGGCTTCGATAGAAGATCGCAGCGGCCTCCAGGTGCTCGGCGCGGCGGGCGGTGACGTCCTTATCCTCCTTGCGCTCCAGCAAGAGAGCAGCCTCGGCGCGCTCCAGGTCGTCCGCCGTGGCGGCGGCGTGCTGGAGGGGCAGCTCCTCGCCTAGCTCCTCAGCCAGAGAGGTCTGGTGAGCGACAAACCACGGGACGAGCGCGCGCAGGATATGGGCGAGCTGACGAGAGGGGAGCGTGTTCTTGGGGCGTGCCATCAGGGGCCTCCAGGTTGTGAGGGCTCCAGCGCGTAAGCACCGCTGAGAGATAAAAACAGATGTATCGACCACACCAACAAGGTGTCAAGCCTGGAATCGAGAATTTTAATTTGAGAGCGCCTCTCAGCCTAGCGTGAGCTGGCCGCTGGCCCTCTTTGGGGCGTCGGCTTGCTCCGCCGGGCTGAAATAGGATAGACGGTGGGTGCCCGTGTGGGCGGCGTAAAGCTCAGTGAAGAAGGAGGAGAGCCTTGGCGCAGCGCTTCAACAAGGTGCTCATCGCCAACCGCGGCGAGATCGCGGTGCGGATCGCGCGCGGCCTGCGTGAGCTGGGGATCGGATCGGTGGCGGTGTTCAGCGACGCGGATCGTCGGGCGGCGCACGTGCGCGCGTGCGACGAGGCGTACAACATCGGCCCGGCGCCCAGCAACCAGTCCTATCTGGTGGTGGAGCGGCTGCTGGAGGTGGCGAAGCGCGCGGGCGCAGGCGCCCTCCATCCGGGGTACGGCTTCTTGTCGGAGCGGGCGCACTTCGCGCGGGCGGTGCAGGCGGCGGGGCTGGTCTGGATCGGGCCGCCGGCGGACGCCATCGACGCGATGGGGTCCAAGACGCTGGCTCGCGAGAAGATGATCGCCGCCGGGGTGCCCGTGGTGCCCGGCACCGAGGCGATCCACGACCCCCACGAGGCGTTCGCCTTCGCCCGCGAGGCGGGCTTCCCGGTGCTGATCAAGGCGGCGGCAGGCGGCGGCGGCAAGGGGATGCGGCGCGTGGACCGGGAGGAGGACTTCATCGCGGCCTTCGACGGCGCCCGGCGCGAGGCGGCAGCGGCCTTCGGGGACGACACGGTCTACGTCGAGAAGTTCGTCGTCGAGCCCAAGCACATCGAGTTCCAGCTCCTCTCGGACGAGCACGGCAACCACCTCCACCTCTTCGAGCGCGACTGCTCGATGCAGCGGCGCCACCAGAAGGTCATCGAGGAGACGCCGTGCGCGATCCTCCGCGACGACGTGCGGCGGCGGATGGGCGAGGTCGCGACGCGGGCGGCGGCGGCGGTGGACTATGTGGGGGCGGGGACGGTGGAGTTCCTGCTGGACGTGAACCAGGACTTCTACTTCCTGGAGATGAACACGCGCCTCCAGGTGGAGCACCCGGTCACGGAGCTGGTCACCGGCCTGGATCTGGTCCACTGGCAGGTGCGGGTGGCCCAAGGCGAGGCCCTGCCCTTCACCCAGGACGACCTCCACCAGCGCGGCCACGCCATCCAGTGCCGCGTCTACGCCGAGGATCCCCGGCGCAACTTCATGCCCTCGCCGGGCCTCATCACCCACCTGACGACCCCCGCAGGCCCCGGCGTCCGCGACGACTCCGGCGTCACCAGCGGCGCCGAGGTGCCCATGCACTACGACCCCATGATCTCCAAGCTGGTGGTCTGGGGCGAGGACCGGGAGGTCGCCATCGGGCGGATGCACCGCGCCCTGAGCGAGTACACCGTCCGCGGCATCCAGAACAACCTGGAGTTCCACCAGATCGCCCTCGACCACCCGGCCTTCCGCCAGGGCACCTACGACACCCAGTTCATCGGCAACCACCTCGACGAGCTGGTGGCCGCCCTCGACGCCCGCATCCAGCCCGAAGACCGCGACCTGGCCGACGTCGCCGCCGCCATCGCCGCCTTCGAGGCCGACGGCCCCGCGCCCGACGCCGAGGCCGCCCCCACCCCCGGCGCCGACGAGAGCCCCTGGCGGCTCTACGGCCGCTACAAGCAGCTCCAGCGCATCTGAAGGAGGCTCCGCCCATGTCCCAGGTCAAGACCTTCACGCTGGAGCCCGGCACACCCCGCGCCCGCACCGCCGCCGTCGAGCTGCTCGCGGACGGCGAAGGCTCCCGCCGCTACCGCGTCACCCTCACCCCCGAGGCCGAGGGCGCCGCCCCACGCACCTTCGAGGTGGACGCCGCCGCCCTCCCCGGCGGCCTCCTCCACCTGCTGACCGACGCCGGGCGCTCGGTCACGGTGGGGCTGGATCGCCGCGAGGGCGGCTGGACCGCGACCCTCCGCAACCACGCCTTCGACCTCGACGTGCTGGACGAGCGCGCCATGCGGCGCCGCTCCCTCACCGGCGGCAAGGGCGCCCAGAACGCCCCCGAGCTGCGCGCCCCCATGGCCGGCAAGGTCATCCAGGTCCGCGCCGCCGTCGGCCAGGAGGTCCAGGAGGGCCAGAGCCTCCTCATCATCGAGGCCATGAAGATGGAGAACGACATCAAGGCCCACCGCGCCGGCGTCGTCGAGGCGATCCTCGTCGCCCCCGGCGACACCGTCGCCACCAAGGACGTGCTCTTGACCCTGGCCTGAGCCATGGCCCGCATCAACAGCATCCTCCACATCATGGTGCAGCAGCGCGGCACCGAGCTGCGCCTCGGCACCGGGCGCATCCCCAAGCTCTTCCGCGAGGGCTCCCCGCTGCGCTTCATGATGCCCGAGACCTCCGAGGCCACCCTCCGCGAGCTGCTCGGCCCTGCCCTCCTCTCCCCCGAGCGCGACGCGGCCCTCCAGGCCGAGGGCCGCGTCACCTTCGCCTACGCCCCCGACGGCCTCGGGGACTTCGAGGTGGACCTCACCCTCCGCCGCGCCCGCGCCCCCGGCGACGACGAGGACGGCCTCCCCACCGGCCCCCCCATCGGCTTTGAGGTCGTCTTCCGCCGCGAGGCCCCCCCCGCCCCCGTCGAGGCCCCCCCGCCCCCCCTCCCCTACGCCGACGACCCGACCCCCGACGAGCCGCCCCGCTTCGAGCCCGCCCCCCTCCCCTACACCCCGCCCCTCCCCCACCCCGCCCCCCTCACCCCCGCCGACGCCCTCCCCCCCGACCCACCCCCCGCCGCCTCC
>CAUJGC010000114.1 GCA_963169075.1 Myxococcota bacterium | reverse complement strand
CCTACCTCCTCGATCCCGCCGCCCCCGCCCAACCCGAAGAGCCCCACGACGACCACACCCACCAGGCCGAGCGCCTCAACCACGGCCTCCGAACGCACTTCGGCGTCTCGCACCAGGCGCTCGCCGCACAATTCCCACCCTCACTCCACGAGACTATCGCAGAGCGGCTGGATCGACTGACGCGGCGAGGACTCGTGGAGCGGGCGGGCGCGCCCCCCCCGGGCGCACCCGCGTGGCTCCTCCCCCCGGGAGACCGCTTCGTGCCCACGCATCGCGGCATGATGTTCGCCAACCAGATCGCGCTGGAGGTCCTCTGACCTAGCGGCGCCCCTCCAGCGCCTCCAGGCGACGGCGCAGCCCGTCCAGCTCCTCACGCTGACGCTCGATCAGCGCCTGCTGCTCCTGCACCGCGCGCGTCAGCACAGGCACCAGCGCGCCATACGACATCGTGTAGCGCCCCGCGCTGTCCACGCGCACCGCCTCGGGAGCCACAGGCGCCACCTCCTGCGCGATGAAGCCGCTCTCGCGATGCTCCGAGGCGCGCAGCTCACGACGCGCCTCCTCCGTCCAGGACCACGTCACAGGACGCAGCGCCAGCACGGCGCCCAGCCCCTCCCCAAGCGGCTCCACCTCCTCCTTCATCCGACCGTCCGAGAGCTGCATGTACGGCCCGGTGCCCGCCACCGTGCCCGCGACGTGCAGCGCATACTCCGGCTCCTCCACGCCCACGCCCACGCCCCGCGTCCCCAGGTGCAGGGCAGGCCCCGACAGCGGGAGCACGTACGTGCGAAACGCCAGATCCCAGGTGTCGCTGCGCCCAAAGTAACCGCCAGGGTAGGACCCCGGGATGGCGATCCCGATATTGGACATGTTCCCTACAATCTCCCAGGTGTACACCTGCCCCGCGCTCACCTCAGGCGCAGCGTCCAGATCCACCTCAGCGAACATGCGCCCGCCCGACGCCTCGAACGTGTGCACCCCCGTGTAGAGCAACGGACCGCCCAGCCCAGCCCCCTCGTAGATGTTCAACGTCACCGTCTCCGTGGAAGACGGCACCAGCCCAAAGCGCACCATCGCCCCCGTGCGCCCCGCCGTGAACGTCTGCCACGGGTTCAGGTTCCCGCCCACAAAGGGCGCCTCCTCCGAGGCCTGATCCAGCATCACCTCCGTCCTCACCTCCAACGCCCCGGCGCCGCCCTCGCTCCAGATCGTCAGCTCACCCACCATCAGCTCACCACCCACCACAGCATGGCCCGCGGTGCTCACCTCGCCGCTCCCCTGCTGCCAGGGCACGTCGCTCAGATCCCCGTAGGCCCCCGACCGCGCCACCGCAGACAGCTCACCCGAGCGCACCACATCGCTCAGATCCGGCACATCGCTCAGCTCCATGTAGGACCCCGACCGCGCCACGTCCGCCAGCTCGCCCTGGCGGACCACGTCGCTCAGGTCCGGCACGCCGCTCAGGTCCCCATACGCACCCGACCGCGCCACACCCGCCAGCTCGCCCGAGCGAACCACGTCGCTCAGGTCTGGCACCCCGATCAGATCCCCATAGGCCCCCGAACGCGCCACCGCAGACAGCTCGCCCTGGCGGACCACGTCGCTCAGATCCGGCACATCGCTCAGATCCCCGTAGGCCCCCGACCGCGCCACCGCAGACAGCTCACCCGAGCGCACGACGTCGCTCAAGTCTGGCGCGCCGCTCAGATCCCCATACGCGCCCGAGGTCGCCACCGCAGACAGGTCGCCCGAGCGCACCACGTCGCTCAGATCCGGCGCGCCGCTCAGATCCCCGTACGCGCCCGACGTCGCCACGTCCGCCAGCTCACCCTGGCGAACCACGTCATCCACCTCCCCCTGGCGCACCACGTCGCTCAGGTCTGGCGCGCCGCTCAGATCACCGTAGGCCCCCGACGTCGCCACCGCAGCCAGCTCGTCGCGGGTCACATAGCCCTCATTCTCGACCCAGCCATCGACCTGCTCCTCGTCAACGGCCTCTTCGCAGCCCGACACACCACCCACAAGCAACGAGCTCACCCCAAGCAAGAGCACCAGCCGCCCGACTGAACGCATAACTCACCTCGTCGTATTGTGTGGCACATATAAGAAAAGGGCATCCCCCGTCTGGAGGTGCCCTGAGTAAGGACGAAGCCACTTTGCCGTAAGGTAGAACGCGACGCAAGGTGCAAGACCCTGAGGCTCAACCCACCGGACTCCATCGTTTTTGAACCACCGCCACTGCTGAGTATAGCCATACGGCCAACCCGATGCAAGCCCGCCGCTCAATTTCTTGAGCGGCGGCGCCCACCTGGCGCTCAGCGTCCCAGGACCTCACGCGAGATGATGAGGCGCTGGATCTCGCACGTCCCCTCGTAGATCTGGTAGATCTTGGCGTCGCGCATGAGCTTCTCCACCGGATACTCTGTGTTGTAGCCGTAGCCGCCGAAGATCTGCACCGCCTCAAGCGCCGTCTGCATCGCCGTGTCGGCGGCGAAGCACTTGGCCATGGCGGCCTCCAGGGTGTTGCGCTGGCTCTGATCGATCCGCCAGGCCGAGAGCCACACCAGGAGCCGGGCCGCCTGGATGTTCTTGGCCATGTCCGCGATCTTGAACGACACCGCCTGGTTGCTCGCGATCGGCTTGCCGAACGCCTTGCGCTCCTGCGCGTAGGCCGTCGCGTGCTCCATCGCCGCCCGCGCCAGCCCGACCGCCCCCGAGGCCACCACCGGGCGGCTGTGATCAAACGCCGCCATCGCCAGCTTCCAGCCCTGCCCCTCGGCGCCCAGCCGGTACGCCGCAGGCACCACCACGTCCTCGAACGTGATCGAGCGCGTGTCGCTCGCCCGCTGACCCAGGTTCTTCTCCTTGCGGCCCACCGTGATCCCGGGCGTGTTCGCGGGCACCACGAAGCCGGTCATCCCCTTGTGGCCCGCCGAGGCGTCGGTGTACGCCAGCACGAAGTACCAGGTCGCCACGCTCCCGTTGGTGATCCACATCTTCTGGCCGTTGATCACATAGTCGTCACCGACCCGACGCGCCGTCGTCTTGATCCCCGCCACGTCGCTCCCCGCACCCGGCTCCGTCACGCAGTAGGCCGAGAACTGAAGCTCCTCCGTCATCGGACCCAGGAAGCGCTTGTTGATCGCCGCGTCGTCCGCCACGATCAGCGGGCACTGCGAGAGCGTGTTGGCCTCCATCGCCGTCGAGATCCCCGTGCACCCCCACGCCGTCTCCTCCGCGATCAGGCACCCCTCCAGCACGCCCAGCCCCAGCCCGCCGTAGGCCTCGGGGATGTGGGTGTTCAGCAGGCCCTCCTTCCAGGCCTTGTGGATGACCTCGCGCGGGTACTCCCCCGTCTCGTCGTGGTGCGCCGCCGCCGGGCGGATCACCTTGGCCGAGAAATCCCGCGCGGTCTTCTGGATCATCTCCTGCGACTCGCTCAAGCTGAAGTCGATCGCCATGCTCTCTCCGTCTCCTGTTCAGGTGGAAGATCCCGGCACGCGGCGAAAGTCACCGCGCCCATCGGACTCGACGCAGCACCACGCCACCTCGGGATCGTGCTCGAAGATCAGCCGCCAGCCGTGCCGGGACGCCTCGCTCAAGAGCTCGCGCTTCTCCTGACAGGTGACCACCGGCTGGAGGTCGTAGCCCATGACGTAGGGTACACGCAAATGCCCTGCTGTGGGAATCAGGTCCGCCATGTGGCACCACGTCGCCTCCTCCGCCTCCACCAGCACCACCGCCATCCCGTAGGTGTGGCCCCGGCGAGGGATCAGGGTCACGCCAGGGAAGAGCTCGGTCAGGCCGTCGAGGAGGCGCAGCGCCGGGGCGTCGGCGCGCTCGAAGAACGCGAAGTCCTCCTCGCGATACGACCCCCGATCCCGCTCCGACGGACGCCACGCCCAGGACCAGTTCTCCCGCATGACGTAGTGTGTCGCCTGGGGGAAGACCGCCCGCGTCACCCCGCCCTCGCCTTGGGTGCAGAGCCCCCCCGCGTGGTCGAAGTGCAGGTGCGTCAGCACCACATGATCGATGTCCTCCACCCCCAGCCCCACCCCCTCCAGCGCCGCCCCGATCCCCCGCGCGCCGCCCGGCGTGCTGGGGCGCATGTTGTAGATCGCCGCCGACTTGGCGTCCCAGCGATCCCCCAGCCCCACGTCCACCAGGATGCGCCCCGCCGTGGGGTGCTCGATCAGGAGGCAGCGCGCCCCCAGGTCGATCCGGTTCGCCTCGTCGGCGGGGTTGGTCCGCGTCCAGAGCGCCCGCGGGATGATCCCGAACATGGCGCCGCCGTCCAGCCCAAAGCGCGACTCCACCAGCGGCGTCACCTTGACTCCCTGCATGAATCACCCTTCAATTGATCAAATATATGCTATATTTGATGTTGAATTATATCAGCGCAGCGTGTCCAGCAGCCCCGCGGCGTCCGGCTCGAAGAGGTTGCGCGGCGGCGCCGCCGCGTTGTACGTCCCGTCGCTGTCGCAGTAGGTCCACACCGACGCGCCCAGCGGGCGCACCCGGAACACAAACGAAGCCTCCGCCAGCGGCAGCGGCGCCGACGCCAGCAGCCCGCGCTCGCCCGTCGCGTCGGGCGCGGACACCTCCGCAGGGTACCACGACCACCCCGACGCTGCATAGAGCGGGTCCGACCCGGGCGGACCCCAGCCCCACGCCGCCTCCAGCGGCTCGCCTCCGCTCGCCCAGCCCGTAAAGCCCCACACCTCGCCTGCCACGCCCCGCTCCCCAAGCCCCACCCCAAGCGCCAGCGGCCCCACCAGCCCGCAGCCCAGCGCCTCCTCGTAGGCGTAGAGCCCCGACGCCTCCACCGTCCCGCCGGGCACCTGAAGCACCAGATCCGCCACCCCGCGACCCGGCGGCACCACGCACACCAGCGCCTCCTCCGACACCTCGCACGACGCCGCCTGCCCCCCCAGCCACGCCCCCTCCAGCGCCCCACCAGGCAACCACGCGCGCAGCCCGATCACCTCGCCGCCATCCTCCGGACCCGAGAGCCGCCCGGACACCACCCGCGGATCACGCCCCGCGCCGCCCGGCGACCACGGCGCCGCGTCCAGGATCGACGCGCCGCGCAGCGGCGTCGGGTGCGCGCTCACCACCCACCCCGTCGCCGTCGCCCCCGGGAGCCGCTGCCACGAGCCACCCTGCCGCAGCCGCGCCACCACCGCTGCCTCCGGCGTCACCGCGCTCCAACGCCCCGACGCCCCCTCACCCGCCCGAGACAGCCCGAAGGTCACCTCGCCCTCCCCCAACGCCGCCGCCACCTCCGGCGACGACGGCTGCACCAGCAGCGCAGCCCCCACCCCCAGCGCCTCACCTCCCAGCGGCCACCACCCCGCCAGCTCCCCGCCGATCCACGCCCCAAGGCCCACCCCCGACACATCCACCTCGCCTGACCCCGTGTTCACGACCTCCACCCAGAGCGCGCCCCCCTCCAGGCCGCCCAGCTCCGAGATCCAGATCGCCTCCGGCGGCGTCGCCGCCACCACCTCCGCCGACACCTCCGCCCCCACCACCCCGGACCCGTTCCCAAGCACCAGCCGGTAGCGCGTCTCCACCTGCGGGCTCACCTCCCACACCCCGCCCGACACGTCCAGCGCACCCTCCGTCAGCGGCACCTCCGCGCCGCCCTCCTCCGACACCAGGATCGTCGCCCGCGTCGCGCCCTCCGCCCACCAGCGCAGCGCCCGCGGCGTCCCCGCCGCCGCCCGCTCCGGCTCCAGCGTGAAGCCCAGCACCCGCGGCGCCACCCCCACCTCCACGCGCACCGACGCCTCCACCGGGCCGCCGATCCCGTCCGCCTGGAGCACAAAGCGCGTCGTCTCCTCCAGCCCCGACACCTCCAGCTCACCCTCCGCGGGCACCTCCCGCGACACCTCCTCCCCGCCCGCGCTCCAGCGCAGCGTCACCGTCGCCGCGTTCAGCGTCGCCCACGACAGCCGCGCAGGCTCACCCCGATCCACGATCACCTGCGACGCCTCAAAGCGCGCGATCCCCACCTCCCTAAACACAGGCACCACCACCTGCGACGACGCCTCACCCCGCGCACCCCACACCCGCAGCCGATACGTCGTCGTCTCCTCCGGGCGCACCACCACCGCGCCCGCCCGGCCCGACACCCCGCTCAACGGCACCTCCCCGCCCGGCTCCGCCTCCAGCGACACCCCCTCCACGTTCACCGCCTGCCACGCCAGCATCACCTCGCCGCCCACCGCCACGGCCTCCGGCGTCGCCGTGAAGCTCAACACCCCAGGCGCCGGATCCACCACCACCTGCACGTCCGCCAACGCCACGCCCGCCGGACCCGACGCCTCCAGCCGATAGCGCGACGTCTGCCCCGGATACACCTGCCACGCACCGTCCAGCGCGCCCGGGTCCACCGGCAGCGCCAGCCCGTCTGGACCCGTCAACACCACCGACGTCGCCCCAGACGTCTCCCAGCGCAGCGTCGCCCCCTCGCCTACCCCGATCCGCGGCGGCTCCGCGCGGAACACCCGGATCAAGGTGCGATCATAGACCTCGACATCACAGGTGGATTCCACGATCCCTCCTGCGGACTCTGCGCGCAGCGTGTAGCGCGTCGTCACCGGCGGCCGCACCAGCACCGCGCCACCCGCCTCCGCCCCCGCAGGCAGCGCGATCTCCTCCGATCCCGCCCAGAGCCGCACCCGCTCGGCCCCCGACACCGCCCACGCCACCCGCGCCGCCTCCCCCGGACGCACCTGCCCCGGATCGGCGGTCAACGCCAGGATCTGCGGGCGCGAGCGCACCGACACCTCCAGCGACGCCCGCGACTCCCCGTCCGCGTTCCGCGCCACCAGCGTATAGACCGTCGTCTCCGACGGGGAGATCGCCACCTCGCCGCGCTCCGGCGAGAGCCCCTCCAGCGAGAGCGGCGCGCTGCCGGCCAGCAGGCTCACCGACTCCGCGCCCAGCACCTCCCAGCGCAGCACCGTCCCCTCGCCTTCCGCCAGCGACGAGGCGTCCACGCCGAAGCGCGTCACCTCCGGCGGCGCCAGCACCTCCACCGCGGCCTGCGCCTGCACCTGACCGCCCGGACCCGTCGCCACCAGCACATAGCGCGTGTCCGCCGTCGGGTGCAGCACCACCTCACCGCCCGACGCGGACGCCGACCCCAGCTCCAGCGGCGCGCCGTTCGCCTCCAGCCGCACCCCGCTCGCGCGCTCGCTCGACCACGTCAGGCGCACCGACTCCCCAAGCCGAACCTGCGTCGGCTCCGCACGCAGCGCCGCCGACGGACGACCCACCGGCGCGCTCACCGACACGTCCACCGCCGCCTCGCGCGACGCGCCGTGCCCCTCCGCCACCAGCGTGTAGCGCGCGCTCTCCACGGGGCGCAGCAGCAGCTCGCCGCCACGCAGCTCCTCACCGCTCAAGCGACGCGCGATGATCCCCTCCCCCGAGCGGATCGTCGCACGCTCCACACCCGCCATCTCCCAGCGCAGCCGCACCTGCTCGCCCGCCACCACCGACGACGGCTCCGCCACGAAGCGCACCACCTCCACCTGCGACGCCCGAGACACCTCCGCAGGCGACGCGTCACACCCCACAAGCCACCACGCGCCGCACCACACCAGCGCGAGCCACACAAAGAAACACCCGGGATGTCGAGGAGATCGCCGTATCAAGCACACGCTGCCTGGCGCCATGAGCGCCCTTCTGGGGAGTGGTCCAGCCCGCACCTGCGGGCGTCCCTTCAGGATAGCGGCCCCTCCTCGCCCGTCAAGGCGCGCCTTTCCTCCGCAGCGCGCCCCGTGCTATAGGACTCCCACGGCGCCCCCGCTGCGCGATCCCACACCCCAGGAGCCCCTCTCCATGCATCCCAAGCTCACCCTCTTCCTCAAAGGCGTCTGCATGGGCGTCGCGGATGTCATCCCCGGCGTCTCGGGGGGCACCCTCGCCTTGATCCTCGGCATCTATCAGGACTTCATCGAGGCCATCCGCTCCATCAACCCCAAACCCCTCCTCCCCCTCCTGCGCTACGTCGCCAGCGGCTTCAAGGCCGAGCGACGCCAGGACCTCCAGCGCGCCCTCGACACCGTCCGCTTCGGCTTCCTCATCCCCCTCGCCTGCGGCATCGTCGTCGCCATCGGCGGCGGCTCCGCCGTCATCCCCGCCCTCATGGAGCGCTTCCCCGAGATCATGCGCGGCCTCTTCTTCGGCCTCATCCTCGCCTCCGTCTGGCTCCCCCTCCGCATGATGGACCGCACCCGGACCCAGGCCCTCGTCGTCGCCGCCCTCCTCGGCGTCGGCGCCGCAGGCGCGGGCTACGCCCTCACCGACCCCAACCTCCTCGTCAACACCACCAGCGAGTGGGTCGAGGTCACCTCCCCCCCCGCCCAGGACGGACAGGAGCCCGCCACCCTCAACGACACCATCCGGCGCGGACCCTCCGCCCTCACCGCCGAGCAGGTCTACTGGGCCGAGCCCAACGCACCCCTCCGCCTCGCCGTCCAGCAGGCCGACCCCGCCAAGGCCCAGGAGCTGCAGACCCTCCACGACCAGGCCACCGGCGCCCTCCCCACCGACAAGGGCGCCCTCAAGGCCCGCTCCCTCCCCTACAACGACCTCACCCTCCCCCCCAACACCCCCATCCAGGTCCCCAGGCCCTCCCTCCCCTTCATCTTCCTCGCCGGAGCCATCGCCATCTGCGCCATGGTCCTCCCTGGCGTCTCCGGCTCCTTCCTCCTCCTCGTCCTCGGCTGCTACTACTTCATCCTCAACGCCCTCAAGGGCGCCGTCAAGCAGCTGGCCCACGGCGAGGTCCCGGTGGACGCCCTCCTCTACATCGGGTGCTTCGTGAGCGGCATCGCGGTCGGCATCCTCTCCTTCACGCGCCTCCTCGCCTTCCTCCTCCGACGCTTCCCCACGCCCACCATGGGCGTCCTCGTCGGCCTCATGATCGGCTGCCTCCGCGGCATCTGGCCCTTCCAGATCACCCAGGGCGGGCAGCTCACCAACGTCCTCCCCCAGAGCCTCGGCGCCACCGAGCTGGGCGCCCTCGGCGCCGCCGCCCTCGGCGTCGTCATCGTCGTCGCCCTCACCCGCGTCGGGGACCGCCTGGAGGCCCGCGACGCCGACTAGCTCGCCCGAGGTGTATCATGACGTTTGATTCCGTGGTTCAGCTCGCGCAGATCGCCCTGAAAGAGGGATGGATCGATCTCAAGACCTACACCCACGGGCTCATCGGCCTGGATCGCCTCCCGCCCGACGCCCTCCAGCGCGCCCTCTCCGAGCGCTTCGGCCTCCGCGAAGCCCAGCTTCAGCTCGCCCAGGAGCTGGCCCGGCAGGAGGCCCGCAGCCACGTCCGCGCCCAGACCCTCCTCGCCCGCCTCGCCCATCTCCAGAACGACCGCCCCCGCACCCAGCCCGGACAGGTCGCCGGGCGCTACCTCCTGGGCGACGAGATCGGGCGCGGCGGCGGCGGCCGCGTCCTCCTCGGGGAGGACCGCCTCTTCGGGCGCCAGATCGCCATCAAGTTCGCCCTCGACGAGAAGCGCGACGACCCCTCCTACATCGAGCGCTTCATCGCGGAGGCCCAGGCCACCGGCTCCCTCGAACACCCCAACATCATCCCGGTCCACGACATCGGCATCCTCGCGGACGGCGCCGTCTTCTACACCATGAAGTACGTCGGCAAGAACAGCCTCCGCCTCATCATCCACCGCCTCCGCCTCCGCAAGGCCGACACCCTGGCCGAGTTCGGCCTCATCCGCCTCCTCACCCTCTTCAACCAGGTCTGCATGGCCGTGGACTACGCCCACGCCAAGGGCGTCATCCACCGCGACCTCAAGCCCGAGAACATCCTCCTCGGGGACCACGGCGAGGTCATCGTCATGGACTGGGGCCTCGCCAAGTTCTTCGGGCAGCAGGAGGAGGCCTCACCCCTCAAGCGCGGACGCAAGACCCCCGCCAACACCGTCCTCGGCACCCCCGAGTACATGGCCCCCGAGCAGGCCATGGGCATGGCCGAGCGGCCCGCCGTGGACATCTACGCCCTCGGCGCCATCCTCTACGAGCTCCTCTGCCTCTCCCCCCCCTTCGAGGACGACCGCCCCGTCCAGGTCCTCCTCAAGGCCATCAAGGAGAAGCCCCTCCCCCCCTCCGTCCGCGCCCAGGAGCACCAGCGCAACGTCCCCGCCGCCCTGGAGCAGATCGCCCTCACCGCCATCGCCAAGGACCCCGAGGCCCGCTACCCCTCCGCCAAGGCCCTCCGCGACGCCGTCGAAGCCTACATCGAGAACCGGCGCGACGAGGAGCGCACCCAGACCCTCGCCGCCGAGCGCGTCCAGGAGGCCGCCCTCCTCGCCCAGCGCCTCCGCCACCTCGACGCCTCCGCCGCCGACCTCCAGGCCCAGATCCACGCCGCCCGACGCGAGTTCGAGGGCTGGGAGCCCCTCCACCAGAAGGCCCACCTCTGGGAGGCCGAGGCCGCCCTCGACCACCACCGCGCCGACGCCATCGCCGCCTTCGGCGCCGTCGAGTCAGCCTACCTCCAGGCCCTCGCCTACGACCGCGACAACGCCGACGCCAGGCGCGGCCTCGCCCTCCTCTACTGGGAGCGCCTCCAGCACGCCGAGCGCGACGAGCGCGCCATGGACGCCCTCTACTACCAGGCCATGATCCGACGCTACGACAACGGCCAGCTCACCGAGCACCTCCTCGGGCGCGGCGTCCTCCACCTCCACACCCAGCCCGAGGGCGCCCTCGTCACCCTCCGCCACCTCGACGAGCGCGACCTCCGCCTCCAGCCCGACACCGCCTGGGGGCCCCAGCCCGCCCCCATCGCCTGGGGCGACCTCCCCATGGGCGCCTACCTCGCGGAGGCCGCCCTCCCCGGATACGCCAACGCCACCCTCTCCTTTCGCATCACCCGCGGCGCCGAGGTCCACCTCCACCTCCCCCTCCTCCCCACCGCCCACGCCCCCGCCGACCTCCTCTACATCCCCCCCGGCCCCGTCCGCCTCGGCGGCGACCCCCAGGCCCTCGACCCCCTCCCCCCCGCCGACGCCTGGACCGACGCCTTCTTCATCGCGCCCTACCCCGTCACCTTCGCCGAATACCTTGAATTTATAAATTATTTAGATCAAATAAACCCCGAACTGGCGATAGAGCACATGCCGCGCACCAAGGGCGACGGCATCCTCTGCCAGCGCACCGCCGGGGGCTATCAGCCCGTCGAGCACCTCATCCTCGGCCCTGCCCGCCAGCGCTACCCCAGCGGCCAGGGCTACGAGTGGTTCCTCCCGGTCTTCGGCGTCTCCTGGTTCGACGCCCTCGCCTACCTCCGCTGGCGCTCCGAGCGCGACGCGCGCGCCTACCGCCTCCCCTCCGAGATCGAGTGGGAGCGCGCCGCGCGCGGCGGCGACGGGCGACGCTTCCCCTGGGGCGACCGCTTCGACCCCACCCTCTGCAAGATGGCACGCTCCCGACCCGAGCCCGCGCAGCCCGAGCCCGTCGGCGTCTTCGAGGACGACGCCTCGCCTTTCGGCGCCCGCGACATGGCCGGCGGCGTCCAGGAGTGGACCGCCGACCTCTTCGCCCCCCCCGCCGCCCACGCCCACCACGACCCCCACCTCGCCACCCTGGAGCGCGTCGTCCGCGGCGGCGCCTGGCCCCTCAGCGCGGTCTACGCCCGCGCTGCCTCACGCACCGCCGCCCTCCCCGACTCCCGAGAGCCCCACATCGGCTTCCGCGTGGCGATGACCCCCCCGGCCCCGTAAGCTCCTGCTCCGCTGCGCTTCACAGGAGCAACGGTGCCGGTCCCCCCCGGGCCGGGGGGGCACCGACCTCGGTCGGGGGGGGCGCGCGCCCCCCCCGCGGGCGCGGGGGGGGCGCGCCCGCGCCCCGGGGGGGCC
>CAUJGC010000113.1 GCA_963169075.1 Myxococcota bacterium | reverse complement strand
CCCTCGTCGCTGTCTCCGGCGGCGCGGGCCAGGCCCTCACCTCCCCGCTGGAGCCCGGCGACCTGGTCGTCGTCGGGTTCTCGCGCGAGGCCCTCGACGCCTGGGTCGAGTCCGGATCGCACAACGTGGAGCCCCGCTCGCCGGAGCTGTTCGGCGCCATGCACGCCGTGATCCTCGGGCGCGTCCAGCCCTTCGGGGCGCCGCTGGCCTGGGAGGAGGGCGTGACCTGGCTCGGCGACGATCCCTACCAGGGCGGCCCGGTGGAGGCTGGTGACGCGCGAGTGGGGCTGCGGGTGAGGCGTGGTGGCTCGGTGGAGCTGGCGCGCATCCAGACCGGCCAGCCCAAGGTGGCCGTCCGAATCAACGCCCTCGGCAAGATCGCCATCGGCCAGGAGGGCGGCCCCGAGCTCTTCGACATTTTGATCGCCGTGCTCACCGCCATCGGCGGCGTGCCCGAGATGGCGCCGGCGGCGGCGGACATCCTCACCGCGATCACCAACCTCCAGGCGCTGCGGGGGCTGTGATGGACCTGCGACTCGACCCCGACACAGGCGACCTCGCCCTGAGCGACGCAGGCGACCTCCAGCTCGTCTCGGGCGGCGAGGAGATCGTCCAGCGCCTCCGCCTCCGCCTCTCCTCCCAGCGCGGCGAGTGGCTCCTCAACACGAGCTGGGGGGTGGACTGGATGGGGACGGTGCTGGGCAAGGGCGCCGGGCGGCGCACCCTCGCCGAAGCGGAGCTGAAGCGCGTCATCCTCGGCACGCCCGGCGTCGCGCGGCTCCTGACCTGGTCGAGCAGCCTGGTGGGGCGTGAGCTGGCCGTCCGATTCGAGGCGCTGACCGACGCCGGGGAGGTACTGGAGGGGGGCATCGGCGGGGACGCGGACGTGGGCGACGACAACAGCGGCATGGGGCTCTTCCTCACGCTGCTACCTGGACGACGGAGGGCGTGAGATGGCCGGTTTGACGAGCGAGGGCCTGACCCTCAAGAGCCTGTTGGAGATCAAGGCGGACATGGCCGCGCAGCTCAAGGTGGAGCTGGGGCCGTCCTTGAACACGTCCGACGACTCGGTGCTGGGACATCTCCTCGGCGTCGAGGCCGCGGCGCTGGTGGAGGTCTGGGAGCTGCTCCAAGGCGTGGTGGACGCCTTCAGCCCCGACGCCGCCCAGGGCGCCGCGTTGGACCAGCTCTGCGCCATCGTCGGCGTCACCCGCCAGCCCGCCACCCGAGCCCGCGGCACCGTGGTCCTCCTGGGGACGCCCGGCACCTTCGTCCCTGCGGGGAAGCTCGTGAAGGCGAGCGTCTCAGGGGTGGTCTACGCCCTCAGCGCGAGCGCCACCATCGGCTCGGGAGGGAGCGTCACCGCGTCCATCGCGGCGGAGGAGGCCGGAGCAGGCCGCGTCGAGGCCCTCGACACCATCCTCACCCCCGTCCCTGGCTGGACCGGCCTGGGAGTGAGCGTCGCCCTGGAGGACGGCGAGGACGGCGAGAGCGACGCCGCGCTGCGCCTGCGGCGGGAGCAGTCGCTCCAGATCACGGGCGCCGCAGCCGACGCCGCGATCCGCGCCCGTGTCCTCCAGCTCCCCGGCATCGAGGCCGCCATCGTGCTCTCCAACCGCACCAGCTCCGCCCTCGGCGACGGCCAGCCCCCGAAGAGCTACCGCCTGATCGTCTGGCCCGCCGACCTCGGCGCCACCACCGAGGAGGAGATCGCCCGCGTGCTGTGGGAGGTGCAGCCCGCCGGGATCGAGAGCTGGGGCATGGAGGTCTACAGCGTCACCGACGCGCTGGGGATCGCGCAGGAGGTCGCCTTCGACCACGCCGTTCCGGTCCTCCTCTACGTCCGCGCCACCCTCACGGTGAACAGCCGCTACCCCCAGGACGGCCTCGCCCAGGTCCGCGCCGCGATCCGCGCGGTGTTTGAGGGGCTGGATGAGGACGCAGCCGCCACCGCTCAGCAGCAGCAGCTTCAGCGCGTCGTCGGCTCTGGCCTCTCGGTGGGGGATGACGTGACGACGCTGCGCCTGGCCTGCGCCGTCGCGACCGTCCCCGGCGTGGTGTCGGCCACGTTCGAGATCGACACCGACAACCCGCCCGTCGCGGTGGGCGACTACGCCATCGATGTTGACGAGATCGCGCGGCTCGCCGCCGACGCCTATGTGGTGACAGCATGACGACCGAAGACCACCCCCGCTACATCTTCGACCACGAAGACCGCGCCGTCTCCGACCTGGTCAGCGCGCTGCGGCGCCCCATCCTCCGCGCCATCGTCCGCGCCTTCGGCGCCCAGGTGCAGGAGCTGGAGGACGCCGCCTCCGCGTGCATCAGCGACCGCCTCCTCGATGTCGCGGTGGGCGCCCAGCTCGACGCCTGGGGGGCGGTGGTGGCTGCGTCCTCCTCCAGCCCCTCAAACACCGCGCGGATCGCGGCGCGGACCTGGGTGAGGCCGTCCTGGGGGTAGCGGCTGTTGGTGGTCAGCGTGGCGCGAACAAAGAGGAGCACCGGGGTTGCGTAGT
>CAUJGC010000112.1 GCA_963169075.1 Myxococcota bacterium | reverse complement strand
CGACATGATCCTCGCTCGCCTGTGGCTCGCTCGCCTGCTGCGCTCGCTCGCCACCGGTCCCGCCCCCCCAGCGCCCCCCCGCGCCCCGTCGGTGTCCCCCCGTCACGGGGGGGACCGGCCCCGTTCCTCCTGAGAGCGCAGCGAACAGGAGGTTACGGGGCCGGGGGGGTTGCCCGTCACGGGGGGGACCGGCCCCGTTCGTCCTGTGAAGCGAAGCGAAGCAGGACGTTACGGGGCCGGGGGGGTCCGCAGCGCCTCCTCCTCCGCCTTCTGGCTCTGGGCATCGACGAGGTAGGACTTGAGCCGCTCCAGGTTCTCCTGGGTCTGCGCGGTGAAGTCGTTGGTGATACCGTAGCGCTCGGACATGATGATGTTCTTCTCGTAGACCTGCATGGCGCGCTCGATGAGGGGGCGGGTCTTCTTGCGCAGCTCCGCGAAGTAGAGGCGCGTCTCCTCGTCGCTCAGGTCGTTGGGGATCTCGGCGGCCAGGAGCGACTTGTAGAACTCCTCGTACATGCGCCCGATGTGGAAGCCTGCGGCGGTGGCCCAGTAGGGGTTGCCGCGGCGCATGACCCGGATGTAGCTGTTCTGGGCCTGCATGAAGAGCTGCACCTTGTCCTCGATGTCGCGCTCCATGCGCTCCACCGGGAGCACGAAGCGGATGCGCTCGAAGAGCGCGTGGGACACCTGGCTCAACCCGAACTCCGCCGCCGCCACAAAGTGCGTGTCCTCCGACACCGCCTCCTCGGCGGGCGCCTGCTTGTTGAGGCGCAGCGCCGCCTGGTAGGCCGCCTCCGCCTCCTCCAGCCGCCCCAGCTTCAGGAGGGCGTCGCCCTTGCGGGTCTGGGCCTCGATGCGGTCGTAGGCCACCAGGCCGCTGCGCCCGAGGATCTGATCCACCGTCGCCACCACCTCGGCGTGCTCGCCCAGCCGGGCGTAGCACTCGGCGCTGCGGTAGAGCGCGTCCGTCGCCTCCGAGCCCCCCGGCACCCGCGCGATCACCTGCTTGTACAGCTCCACCGCGTCCTGCCAGCGGTCCATCCGCTCATACGCCAGCCCCGCGTTGTAGAGCGACGGCAGCGCCAGCGTGCTCTCCGGGAAGTGCTTCAGCAGCTCCTTGTAGCGCTCGATCGCCCGATCATAGCGCCGGTCCTGAAAGTCCGACGTCGCCTCCTTGAAGAGCGTCTCCGCGTCCAGCGCCACCGTCCGCACCTCGCCGTTCTCCAGCGTCGCCTGGATCAACATCGGGTCCAGCGTCATCGACTGCACCGGCGGCGCCTCCGCCACCCGCTGCCCCCCCGCGCAGCCCGCACCCAGCGCCCCCACCACCCCCGCGATCACCACCCCGCGTCGCCACACCTGCATCACGTCGCGCCTCCTGCTTCGCCGCCCGGCTCACCCAGGCGTCGCGTCCTCTCCACCATACGACGCCCCAGGAGGTTTTTGACAGGTCCCCCCCGTGACGAGGCACACCGACGCCCAGACAACGGTCTGGATCGGTCCAACATCGGCTTCGGAGAGTCCAACAGAGGCTTCGGAGAGTCCAACAGAGGCTTCGGACGGTCCAACATCGGCTTCGGACGGTCCAACAGAGGCTTCGGAGGGTCCAACAGAGGCTTCGGAGGGTCCAACGGAGGCTTCGGACGTTCAACGGAGGCTTCGGACGGTTCAACGGAGACTTCGGACGGTCCAACCGAGGCCGCGCGCGCCGCAACAGAGGCTGCGAACAGTCCAACAGAGACTTTGGCAGCCCCAACGGAGACTTCGGACGGGACAAAAGCGGCCAGCTCACCGCTGCGCCGCCTGCTGGCGAGCCTCCTGCCACAAGAGGAGCCTCACCTCCACGTCCCGCGTGCTCTGCGGGACGCGCTCTTCAATCCAGAAGATGAGGAGCGCGGCGATGAGGTGGTTGGGGCTGTCGAGGAGGCATGACGCTCCGGAGCCTGTGAGGAGCAGCGTGAGCAGCGCGGCGGGCTGCTCCAGCGGGAGGCGTCGCAGGAGCGGTTGGAGCAGCCCGCGCAGCGCGGCGGGCGAGAGGAGGCCCTGCGCCGGGGGACGCATCGGGATGTCGAGGAAGCGCTTGACGCGCTCGATGGCGCGCGGGTCGGTGGCGCCCGGCGCGTGCGCCAGCTCAGGCCAGATCTCGGCGGTGAGCAGGGTGTCGTTGTCGTCCTCCAGCTCCAGCGTGAAGGCGCCTTGAGGGTCGTGCAGCGCGTGCGCCCCCTCGATCCCCTGAGCCTCCAGCCAGGTGACTACGGCGGCGAGGCGGGGGGTGGCGCGCTCGCGTTGTAAGGCGCGGAGGGGGGCCTCGGGGATCAGGAGGTGGAGGGGGGCGGGCGGGGCCGCGCGGGCCGCGCGGAGGACGGCGGCGCGGCGGGGCTCCAGGGCCTCCAGCTCCTCCCAGGGGATGAGGGGGAGGGAGAAGCCGGGGGGGAGGAGGGGGTTGAGGTCGAGGTGGCTGTAGAGGCGGCGCATGAGCGCGCGGAGGTCGCGGTCTACGTCGTTCCAGGGGCGGTCGTCAGGGCGCGGATGCAGCTCCAGCGTGAGGTCGGGTGAGGCGAGGAGATCGGGGGTGTGGGTGCGGAGGTCGCGGAGGTCGCGCGGGTTGCCGACGAGGAAGAGGATGAGGCGTCGCTGCTGAAGGAGGACGCTGCGCTGGACGTTGAGGTCGTGGAGGCGCGCAACGGCCTCGGGGGAGCCGTCAAAGGGGAGGAGGAGGGCGGCGCCGGGTTGGGGGAGGAGGCGCTCCAGGCGCTCCAGCAGCGCGGGTTGAAGCGCAGCGGGGAGGAGGAGGGTGGCGAGGGTGGCGCGCTGGGGGGTGCGCTTGAGGCGGCGCTCCAGGAGGCGCTCCAGCGCGTCGAGATCGCGGAGGATGACCGTCATAGCGGGGTCTTGGCGCCAGCCTCGAAGGTCTGGATGTAGGCTGCGATCAGCTCATGGGGGCGGAACCAGGCGTCGCCGTTGGCGTAGCAGACGATGAAGTTCTCCATGAGGAGGTCGTCTGCCTCGCGGTTGTCGGGGAGGGTGCGCCGCTGGAGGACCGCCATGAGGAGCTGGATGCGGGCGTCGTTGAGGCGGGCCTGGAGGTCGTGGCGCTGGCGCTTGAGGGCCGCGTCCATGTGCTCGTGGGTGATGGCGTCGCTCCCGGCGAGGTCGGCTTCGAAGAGGGCCTCGGTGATGAAGCGGAGGAAGTCGCGGACGATCCCGGAGCTGTAGAGGGCGGCGCGCTGGAGGAGGTCGGGGGGGATGAGGTCTTCAGGGAGAGCGGCGCTCTTGCAGCGGGCGCGGTAGATCGCGTCGAAGACCTGGAAGGCGGCGGGGTCGCAGACGCCGGGGTGGCTCGGGTCGTAGACCTGGAGGTTGTGGAGGACCTCCAGGGGGAGGTCCTGGGCGACGCGACGGTAGGCGGGGAGGTGGCGCAGGGGGATGGGGCCTGTGAGGACGAAGGAGGTCTGGAGGCTGGTGAAGAGGTCGAGGTCCTTGAAGGCCAGCTCCAGGCTCTCGAGATCGGGGCGCCGATCCAGGCCGTCGAGGAGGAGGACGGGAGGTTTTTTGTCGGGTGTCGTCGCCTGGAGCTGATCGAGGTAGCGGTTGATGGACTCCATGAGGGCGCGGCGATCGTCCTGCTGCTTCGTGGGTGAGCGCTCCTCGGCGTCGCGTGAGGCGAGGAGGGTGCTGACGAGGGGGCCTGCGGACTGAGCGGCCTGCCCTACGAGCTGGAGGACCGCGCCGGACTCGGCGGCGTCGCCTGGGATCAGCTTGAGGGTTGCAGCGAGCGATTGGGCGAGCTTCCCGCCTTGCTCCACCAGATAGCCGATGCGCGAGAGGAGCTGGGCGGAGGGCTCCTGGGGAGGCTGAGCTTGCCTGGTGACGGCGCCGTGGGCGGTCAGCCAGGAGTGCAGGTGGGCGTCGAGGACCAGGGCGAGGACGGTGAGGAGGGCGAAGGTGTCGCTGCGGGCGGGGAGGAGCGGGGCGAGGTCGATGAAGATGACGAGGTGGCTGCGCTTGAGGTTGTGGGCGAGGGCTGCCAGCTCGGAGGTCTTCCCGGCGCCGCGTGCGCCGACCAGCACGAAGCGCGAGGGAGTCTGGAGGCGCTGGATGCGCCGGGCCGCGCGCCTGGCGGGGCTGTCGGGGCGCTGGGTGTAGAGGGCCTCGACGTTGCGCTCGTTCAGCTCTCCGAGGGGATCGAAGGCCTGCGTGGCGCGTGTGATGAGGTCGTCATCCAGGGGCATGGTGGGGCTCTGCGGAGCGGTGCTCCGGGGGCAGGGGGAGGTTGAAGAGGTGTCGGCGGACGCGGTCGAGGCCCTGGAGGGAGTGGATGTCGGTGTTGAAGAAGGGGACCTCCTGGATGAACACCTCGTTGTGGGTGCGCTCGCGGAGGGCTTCGAGGGTCTGGGCGTCGAGGTCTGCGAGGATCTGGAACTCGGCGGCGTTCTGGACGAGCTGGTCCCCGAGGGTGTCGAGGGCGGCGTCGTCGCTGGCGAGGTCGAGGTGGGGGTTGTGGGTGGCCCAGTCGCGGAAGCGCTGGGCGATGGTGGCGCCGTCGGTGCGGAGGATGTCGCGGGGGACGTAGGGCTTGTGGACGCGGTTGACGAGGAAGCCGCCGAAGGGGATGCGCTCTTCGTGGAGGCGGTCGCGGAAGTAGCGGGCCTCGTCCACGGTGGCGGGGTCGGGGGAGGTGACGACGAGGAAGAGGGTGTGGTTGGAGGAGAGGATCTCGCGGACCTGGCGCGCGCGGGTGCCGAAGCCCTCGAACATGGCGTTGAAGTTGACGAGGAAGTCCCCGAGCTGGTTGAGCATCTCGCCGCCGGTGAAGCGGGAGATGGTCTTGAGGACGTAGGAGGAGCCCATGTTGAAGAGGCCGAAGCCGAACTTTCCGGCGGCGACGGACGGCTTGTAGAGCCACTGGAGGGCGGAGGACTCGACGGCCTCGGCCATGCGGATGGGGGCGTCGAGGAAGTCGAGGGCGTGGACGGTGGGGGGGGTGTCCATGATGATGAGGTCGTAGTCGCCCTCGGTGTAGATGCTGTGGAGTCGCTCCATGGCGGAGTACTCCTGGGTGCCTGCGAGCCCGGTGGAGAAGTACTTGTAGAGCTTGTTCTTGAGGATCTTGTCGCGGGTGGCGTCGTCAGGGGCGTAGCGCTCGACGACGCGGTCGAAGGAGCGCTTCATGTCGAGCATCATGGCGAAGAGCTGGCCGCGCTGCTCGGGGGGTGCGTCGTCGGCGGGGAAGTCGTGGATGGGGATGGGGCGCTCGTCGTTGTCGAGGGCCTGGACGCCGAGGGAGTTGGCGAGGCGGCGTGCCGGGTCGATGGTGAGGACGAGGACCTTGCGCCCGTGGAGGGCGGCGTGCAAGGCGAGGACGGCGGAGGTGGTGGTCTTGCCGACGCCGCCGGAGCCGACGCAGACGACGATCTTCTTGTCGCGGATGAGGTCGTCGAGGGGTGAGGTCGTCATAACGTGGGCGCCTCAGGTGGCGGGGGGAGGAGGGGGGAGGGGCTGCGGTGCGCGCTCGCCGCCGAGGATGGCCTTGTTCTGGCGTTCCAGCTCGTCCGCGATGCGGGCGATGGTCTGGAAGTTGAAGCGCTCGGTGAAGTAGTAGGGGATGGTGACGCGCGGGAGGGTGAGGGCGTCGTCGAGGCGTTCGAGGTGCCTGCGCTGCATCTCGACGCGGTCGAGGCGGAAGAGGCCGGCGTCGAGGAGCCGGTCGAGGTGTCCGCCGTCGTCGGGCCAGTGGTCCTCGATGCGTCGGAGGAGGTCGGCCTGTCGGGGCTGGAAGCGCTGGGTGTAGAGGGCGTTGCAGACGACGAAGCCGAGGGGGACGCGCAGCTCGCGCTCGACCTTGGCGGCGAGCTCGATGGTCTCGTTGACAGGCATCTCCTCGACGAGGGTGACGAGGTTGAGGGCGGTGCGGGACTTGTCCTCGACGAGGCGCTGGATCTGGGCGGCCTCGTCGTACATGGGGCCGGAGGTGATCATGGAGGTGATCATGCGGGGGATCTGGAGGAAGAAGACGCCGTGTCCGGTGGCCGGGGCGTCGATGACGATCATGTCCCAGCGGGGTCGCCCGGCGGCGTCGCGTGCGGCCTCCTCGTACCAGGCCTTGCCGAGGTAGAAGAGCTCGTTGAGGCCGGGGATGACGCGGAGGAAGGTGCGGACGAAGCGGTTCTCGAAGACGGCCTTGTAGAGGGTCTTGAGCTTGAGCTTGAGGAGGGCGTACTCCTCCAGGGCGGACTCGGGGGTGACGTTGACGGCGAAGAGGTTGTCCTCGACCTCGACGGGATCGGTGCCGACGAAGGGGGCGCCGAAGAGTCGGGCCATGCGGTCCTTGACGCCGAGCTGCATGATGAGGACGCGCTTGCCTCGCCTGGCGGCGGCGAGGCCGATGGCCGCGGAGAGGGTGGTCTTTCCGACGCCGCCCTTGCCGGTGTTGATGATGAGGCGTTTGTCGAAGATGTCCACGGCGTTGACCTCGTCGTCGTGCGCGCTCACTGGAGGGGGTTGGTGTTCTCGCCGGTGCCTGCGCCGATGGTGGCGTAGAAGCAACCCTGGAGGTTGCCGGTGCTCTCGTCAAACTCATTGGCGAGGTTGGGCCCGAGGTCAAGATCCCAGGAGGCGGCGAGGACGGTGGAGGAGACCTGGGTGAAGGTGAGGGTGCCGCTCGTGGCGGGGTGGATGATGTTGTCGTCGGTGAGCTCGCGGTTGGGGGTGTCTTCGAGGCCGAAGCGCGCGCAGAGCTGCCCGTTGTTGACGTCGCAGAAGGCGCCGTCGGGCTGGTTGACGATCTGGAAGGAGAGGTCGCCGTCGCTCTGGTCGGCGCGGAGGCCGAGGACTTCGAGCAGCTCGCGTCCTTCGGGGTTGGCGGTGTTGGTCTGGAAGGTGAGGACGCGGGGTCGTGTGACGGGCTCGCTGGCGCCCTGGGGCGTGAAGGTGACCTCGCCCATGTCGATGGCGATGCGTCGGGCGGTGAGGAGCCCGGAGAGGGTCTTCTGGGTGAGGTCTCCGGGGACGTCTCCGACGCCGCCGCGGGTCTCCAGGCGCTGTGAGGCGGAGCAGGCGATGGTGTCGGGCTCGGCGGCCTCTTCGTCGCCGCAGGCGGCGGTGAGGAGGGCGAGGGGGAGCGCGGCGAGGAGGAGGGCTTGCGCGGGGCGGGTCATGGGGTGTGGCTCAGGGGTTGAGGTGGATGTTGTCGATGAGGCGCGTGCGTCCGAAGCGGCAGGCGACGGCGATGACCGCGGGCGCGTCGATGGGGTGTGAGATGGGGGTGAGGTCATCGGCGCGGACCAGCTCGACGTACTCGGGCAAGGCGAGGGGCTGGGCGTCGAGGTGCTGCTGGACGATGCGGATGAGGTCCTGGGGGTCGCGGAGGCCGCCCTGGAAGGCGTCGCGGGCGGCGAAGAGGCCGCGCGAGATGGCGGTGGCCTGGGCGCGGGCGTCGGGGTCGAGGTAGGTGTTTCGGCTGCTGAGGGCGAGGCCGTCGTGTTCGCGGACGGTGGGGCCTTCGAGGACGGCGATGGGGAGGTTGAGGTCTTCGACGAGGGCCTTGAGGATGGCGAGCTGCTGGAAGTCCTTCTGTCCGAAGACGGCGACGTCGGGCTGGACGAGGTGGAAGAGCTTGGTGACGACGGTGCAGACGCCCTGGAAGTGACCAGGCCGGGAGAGGCCGCAGAGTCGGTTGGCGAGGTCGGGGGCGTGGACGAGGACGCGGGGGGGTCTGGGGTAGACGTCGCGGGCGTCGGGGTGGAAGACGAGATCGACGCCGGCGCTGCGGCAGAGGTCGAGGTCGCGGTCGAGGTCGCGGGGGTAGGCGGCGAGGTCTTCGTTGGGCCCGAACTGGGTGGGGTTGACGAAGATGGAGGTGACGACGACGTCGGCGTGGTGTCGGGCCTGCCGCATGAGGGCGAGGTGTCCTTCGTGGAGGAAGCCCATGGTGGGGACGAGGGCGAGGGTGCGCCGGTGCTCGCGGTGGAGGGCGAGGGTCTGTCGGAGGGTGTGGAGGTCGGTGATCAGCTCCATGGTCGGCCTCGTGGGTGTGGCTTAGAAGGAGTGCTCAGGGTCGGGGAAGGCGCCTGCCTTGACCTCGCGGTCGTAGTCCTGGACGGCGGCGCGGATGGTGTCGGCCAACGTGGCGTAGCGCTTGAGGAATCTGGGCTTGAAGCCCTCGTTGAGGCCGAGGAGGTCGTAGCAGACGAGGACCTGTCCGCTGGTGTGGGGTCCGGCGCCGATGCCGATGGTGGGGATCTCCAGGGCCTCGGTGACGCGCGCGGCGAGGTCCGCGGGGACCATCTCCAGGACGAGGGCGTAGGCGCCGGCGTCCTGGAGGGCGCGGGCGTCGTCGAGGAGGCGCGTGGCGTCGGCGTCGGAGCGTCCCTGGACGCGGAAGCCGCCGAGCTGGTGTACGGACTGGGGGGTGAGGCCGAGGTGTCCCATGACGGGGATACCGGCGTAGGTCATGCGCTCGATGAGGGGTGCGAGGTGGCGTCCGCCTTCGAGCTTGACGGCGTGGACGCCGCCTTCGGCCATGAGTCGCCCGGCGTTGCGGAGGGCGTCGTCCTGGGAGGCGTGGTAGGTCATGAAGGGGAGGTCCCCGACGACGTGGGCGCTCTGGACGCCGCGCATGACGGCCTGGCAGTGGTAGATCATGTGGTCGAGGGTGACCGGGAGGGTGGTGCCGTGCCCCTGGATGACGTTGCCGAGGCTGTCCCCGACGAGGATGGCGTCGACGCCGGCGCTGTCGATGATGCGCGCGAAGGTGGCGTCGTAGGCGGTGACCATGGTGATCTTGCGCCCTTCGCGCCGTGCCTTGTGGAGGCGCGGGATGGAGGCGGTGTTGGCGGCAGGGCTCTGGGTGCTCATGGGCATTCCTGGGGGATGCTGCGGCGCGTCATCGCGCCGCGATCGGGGCGGACCTTAGCACTTTGGCCCCGGGGTGTCGAGCGGCCCCCGGGGGGGGCCGCTTGACAGGATCTGTGGCGCGATCTAAGGAGGAGACGCTGGAGGAGCGGCGTGCAAGCCGGCGAGTTCTGGAATGAAGCGGCGCGCCCGAGAGGTTTTGAGGGCGCCGGGCCAGCTCTCCAGCGGAGAGAGGACAGCGGGCGGCGCGCGCCGCCCTGAAGCAGCGAGGTGAGGAGCGATGCAAGCGAACGGTATTCTGAAGGGTCTGGCGGGGGTGGTCCTGCTGGGGTTGTGCTTCGCGATGAGCGCGTGCTCTGCGGTGGGCGGGCTGAGCAGCCTGGAGCCGCAGCTCAACGAGGCGCGGAGCGTGAACAGCGAGCTGCGGGCCGAGTGGACGCAGACCGAGGACACGATGAACACGACGCTGGCCCAGGTCGAGCAGTTCCCGGACATCCCCATCGACGTGTCGAAGGTGGACATGAAGCTGGTGCAGAAGGCGCTGACGGAGACCTTCAACGGGGAGTCCAAGAAGGCGGCCAAGACGGTCTCCAGCGTGACGACCGGCGACGAGGCGATGCAGGCAGGCGAGGCGGCGGCGCAGGGTGAGGACTGCACGGCGGACGGCGGCGAGTCCATGGCGGCGCTGAAGGACTACATGAAGCAGACGCCGGAGGATGTCTCCAACTTCATCGGGAGCAAGATCGGCGCGGTGTGCATCATCAAGTCGAACCTCAGGGAGCGCCTGCCCTCGCTGGCTCAGACGATGGGTGAGCGCTACCTGAAGGCGAAGGTGAAGGTGGAGGAGCTGCGCCTGACCGCCGACACGCTCAAGACCGGCGCCGAGAACAACCCCCTCATGGACAGCGCCGCCAAGGCGAAGTTCAACCAGCAGTACGAGGATCTCCAGACCGAGATCAAGAGCATCGAGGAGCTGCTGAGCAGCATGGAGACGGAGGTGACCAACCTCCCCGACAAGCTGCGCGAGACGGTGGAGAAGTTCACCTACGGGCTGTCGAACTTCGGTCAGGGAGGCTGAGGGCAACCCCCCCGGGGGCGGAACGTCAGGCCTGCTCGGCCAGACGAACGCCCCCGGCCCCCCCCGTGACGGCAACCCCCCCGGGGCCGTAACGTCCAACCCTCCGGGATTGGACGAACGGCCCCGGTCCCCCCCGTGACGGGGGGACCCCGACGGGTCGCTGGGGGGCGCGGGGGGGGCGCGGGGGGGGAGGGGTGGCGAGCGAACGCCGCGGGGGAGGTCGGTGCCCCCCCGACACGGGGG
>CAUJGC010000111.1 GCA_963169075.1 Myxococcota bacterium | reverse complement strand
GCCAAGAAAGCAAATATCGGCGTAAATTGTATACAATTTATGCCGATAGTTGCTTTCTTGAGGGTCGGGCTGCCTCCGGCGGCCGGGGGCGAGCCGCCCCGGACCCCCATCTCCGGGTCGCTCAGGCGTTGTCGAGGCGTGGGTGGCTCTGGCGGAACCACTCGGCGGTGACGCCCTGGCGCTCCATCAGCTCGGCGGTGTGGTAGATGGCGTAGATGGCGGCGAGGACGTCGCCGGTGTGTCCGGTCTCGGAGATGGTGTGCATGTTGCGGATGGGGAAGCCGATGGAGGTGGCGGCGGAGTCCACGGCGGCGAGGACGGAGGCCATGCCATCGGTGCCGGTGTCCCGGCCGCAGACGTCGTACTGGAGGGGGATGTCGTGCTCCTGGGCGGCCTGGAGGAAGAGGGTGTTGAGGGACTCGCTGACGATGGCGCCGGTGGAGAGGGTGAAGCCCTTGCCCATGGTGAGGGGCTGGAAGCGCCTGTCCTGGACGCCGGGGGCGTGCTTGTAGTCGTGATCGACATCGACGGCGATGAGGACGTCGGGCTTGAGGTGGGCGGCCATGATGCGGCTGCCCATGCGGCCGATCTCCTCATGGGAGGCGAAGGCGAAGAGGAGGCGGACGTTGAGGGGCTGCTCGCGCTGGGCGACGAGGCGCGCGATCTCGGCGGCGACGAAGCAGCCGAGGCCGTTGTCGAGGTAGGCGCCGTAGAAGGTGTCCGGCGAGAAGCCGCGCTTGATGGGGCGGTTGAGGATGATGGAGTCGCCGGGTCGGATGCCGAGGGCCTCGATCTGCTTTCTGGGCTCGTCGCCGTGGATCTGCAGCTCGACGTAGAGCATGTCGGCGGTGATGCCCTGGGCGCCGGAGCGGAGCTTCTCGTTGGCGAAGTGGATGGCGCCGAGGGCCTCGACGGTGCCGCCCTGGATGCGCTTGTAGGCGGAGGGGTTCTGGGGGTCCCTGGGGAAGATGAGGACCTCGTGTCCGAGGAGGGTGGTGGGGAGGAAGGAGTCGGAGTTGATCCAGATCTTGCCGTCCTCTCCGATGGAGCGGACCTGCATGCGGATCTTGTCGGCGTGTCCGCAGATCATGACGGAGAGGAGGTCGTCCCGTCCGGGGTGCGTGTCGAGGACGAGCCCGGCGTTGCCGCGGTAGTGGTGGAAGGCCCAGGAGTCGGGCATGAGGGCTTCAAGGTGGGGTTTGAGGACGCCCAGGGTCATCGCGCCCTCCAATCCAACCGGAGACGGCGCGGCGAGGATGTCGCGCATGAGGTTGAAGAGGTCGTCGGGCATCGTCTCTTTCCAGGGTGCGGTCACGGGCAGTCTCCACAGGGTGTTGTGTCAAGGTGGTGTGTTGGCGCGCGCAGTCGCCCTGTTGAGGAGATGTATACCGAAGGTGTCGGGTGCGACAAGTCCGGTCCGCGAGGTCGTGCTCAGGGGGTGCCCTGGTCCGCCTCGAAGCGCTGGATGTGGGGGAGGATGAGGGCGGCGGTGTCGTCGTCGAGGTCCCAGAGGCCGCCCTTGCCGGGGATGAGGATGGGCTCGGGGAGGACGAGGGCGGCGCCGATCACCCAGCAGTGGGGTCCGGTGGCCCAGGGGTCGCCCTGTCGGTGCCAGCGTCGGACCATGCTGTCGAAGCGGACGGCGCCGTAGAAGCCGGCTTCGCGGGGTCCGGTGGGGGTGAGGGGCCAGCGCTCGGCGGCGAAGGCGGCGGCGTCGGGGCTCCAGATGTGGGTGGTGTAGAGGGCGACCCAGCGTGGGTAGGGGCCGCGGAGGTACCAGGACCGGTTATCGACGGTCTGGACCCCCGCGAGGATGGCGGCGTCCCAGGGTTGGTCAACGGAGAGCGCTTTGAGCTCCGGCATGGTGTTCACCTCGTGTGGCGTTCCTGCGACGCGTCGGCGTCGATGGAGGAGGTTGTAGCACGTCCCTCGGGGCGGTGTCCGCTCTGGCGGTGATTTTTTCCTGGGCGCCGCGAGGTGCCTCAGGAGGCCTGGGTTGCAGGTTGGTGTGCCTGGGGCAGGAAGCCGATGTGTTGGAAGTGTTCGAAGTAGCGTTGGAGGAGGGTCGGCGAGAGGGGTGGGCAGGTGATGTTGGAGCTTTGGAGTGCGTGTTGTGTGTTGGTGGTGTCGAAGGGGGGTTGTCGGAGCTGCCAGGCCTGGGGTCTGGCTTTGAAGTAGTGGAGGTAGGGTTGTGCGGCGTCGTTTCCTTCGCGCGTGCTCTGCTGGAGGTGTTCGAGCCAGCGCTCGTAGGGGATGGGCTCGACGGGGTAGCCGAGGCGCTGCATCCAGGTGTAGACGTCGCTCCAGGGTGTGGGGCTGGGGTTGGTGAGGTGGAAGGTCTGTCCGAGGGTGCGGGGCTGTTGTGCGATGTGGGCGATGGCGCGGGCGACGAAGTCGACGGGCGCTGCGTTGAGGGTGCCGCCCGCGACGGGGAGGATGGCCGCGCGCGAGGTGATGTAGCCGCGGAGCATGGCAGCGACCATATCGATCTGCCAGTGTCCAGTGCGGGTGTGTCCGCAGACGATCCCCGGTCGGAAGACGCGGACGGGGAGCCCTTTATCCTGCGCCATGCGGACGAGGCGTTCGGCGGCCCATTTGCTCTGCGCGTAGCCGTTTCGGAAGCCTTGCTCTCCGGAGGGGAGGTCTTGTTCGCGTGCTGGCTCCAGTCCGACCTGGTCATGCGTGTCGAAGATGGCGATGGTCGAGATGAGGTTGAGGGCGCGCACGCGCGCTTTGGAGGCGAGGCGTATGATCTCCTGCGTGCCGAGGACGTTGGCCGGTTTGAGGAGGTCGTAGGGTTGGATGAAGTCGACGACGGCGCCGCCGTGGTAGATCTCATCTATATTTGATGATATTTTATTGAATTCTTCAGGTGTGAGGCCGAGGAGCGGCCGGGCGAGGTCTCCGGGGAGCGGATGGATGCGCTGGGCGAGGTCGTCTCTCCAGGCGCCGATGTGTCGGAGGTTGTCGTGGATGCGCTGGGCGGCCTGTGCTTGTGAGTCGGCGCGGACGAGGCAGGTGGCGTGGAGGTGTGGGTCCTGGAGTAGCTCGGCGAGGACGTAGCCCATGAGGAAGCCGGTGGTGCCTGTGACGAAGACGTTTCGTGGTTGGGCTTCGGCGTGTTCCTGGTCGAAGATGGAGAGGTCGAGCTGGAGGTCTTCGGCGGGCGCGGGTGGTGTGGCGGCGGCGTGTGGTGTGGTGTGGTCGTGTGCGGTGAGGTCGGCGAGCTTCTGAGCGAGGAGGTTGACGGTGTAGTGTTCGTAGAGGAGCGCAGGCGAGAGGTCTCCGCTCCAGGGTCGTGTCTGTCGGAGCCACGTCTCGAGATCGGCGGCGAGGGAGACGACCGCGAGGGAGTCGAGTCCGAAGTAGGGGAAGGGTTTATCGCGGTCGAGGTGTTCGGCGGCTTCACCGAGGCGCTCTGCGAGTGCGTTGGCGAGCCATGCGGCGAAGGGTTCGGCCTGGTGTGTCTCGGGTGGCGTGGGCGTGGGCGTGGCGTGGCGCTGCGCGATGTGTTGTTCGAAGTCATCAAGCGCAGTGGCTGCGCGGCAGGTGCGTGCGAAGGCGCGCTTGTGCTGGAGGAGGCGCGCGAAGGCGCGCTGTCGGTTGAGGTCATTGTCGAGGTCGCGCTGCGCTCTGGCGAGCTCTTCGAGCTGGGGGAAGTGTTGTACGCAGAACGTCCAGACGCCGTCGAGCCCGGCGAGCCCGCTGGCGTCTGCGCCGCAGCGGAGGAGGAACTCCAGGGACCAGCGTCGTCGCTCGTCCTCGGAGAGGAGGAGGGCCTCGGCGTAGGCCTGGTCGGTGACGACGTGTTGTTGCTCTTCGCGTCGGTGTGCGTCGTGCGCGGTGAGCCAGGCGGGCTGTATGTTGTCGTGCTGGGCCATCGCCTCGTGGAGGTAGATGGAGTATTCTTCGAAGAAGAGGAAGTGGAGCCAGTTGACGAAGTGGTAGGCTTGGGTGGAGGGGTAGTGTTCGATGCGGTCGTTCGCCCACCAGGCGCGTGAGAAGGCGTCGTCGAGGTGTTGGTCGAGGCGCTGCGCGAGCTGGGGTCGTTGTGCTCGCAGGGCGTCTCCGTAGCGTTGGAAGAGGTGGACGTGCTTGATCTCTTCTTCATGGAAGAGGTCTGCGCTTCGGGAGTGTGGGAGTCGTCCAGCGCTGCGCTCCTGGTCGAGGAAGTCGAGGATGCGGGTCTCCAGGCGCACGAACTCTTCGCAGATGCCGACGGCGAGGGCCCACTGGAAGGTCTCCCAGAGGGCGCTGTCTTGTTTGAGGAGATCGACGTTTATGCCGCTGAACTCGAGGGTCTCTCGTGTGAAGTAGTCGCCGCGTGCCTCGGTGAGGTCCCAGCGGACGTCGTCGTCGAGGTCGAAGCGGTAGCGTGTGTTGCGTGCTTCGAGGCGTTGGAAGCGCTCGGTGTCGAGGTCGTAGAGTTTTTGTGTCATCTGGGGTGGCTGCCAGTCGAGGTGTATCTGGAGGGCGTTGTTGAGGAGGGCCTCGGCGGTGGCGTTGCGTTGGAGCTTGCCGCTGCTGGTCTTGGGGAGTGCGCGCAGGGGGAGGAGCGCGATGCGGTGCGTGGTGAGCTCGTGGTGCGTGGCGACGGCGGCGCGTATCGCGTCGATGACGTCTTGGAGGTCGGTGTGTGCGTGGTCGGCGATCTCGGCAGCGACGGCGAGGCGTTCGCCCTGGGGTGTCTGGAGGGCGCAGGCGACGACCGCGCCGGGTCGGATGGCGTCGTGTGCGGCTTCGACGGTGGCCTCGATGTCCTGTGGGTAGTGGTTGCGTCCGTGGAAGATGAGCATATCTTTGAGCCGTCCCGTGATGAGGAGCTGTCCCTGGGTGAGCGCGCCGAGGTCCCCGGTGCGGAGCCAGGTGCGGTCGTCGCCGGGTAGCTGTGCCTGGAAGAGGTGTGAGGTGGCTTCGGGTTGGCGCCAGTAGCCGAGGGCGACGTTGGGTCCGCGCAGCCAGATCTCCCCGATCGCGTCGTCAGAGAGGGGCTCCAGTCGCTCGGGGTGGACGATGGCGATCTCGATCTGGGGGTCGACAGGTCCGCAGGTGGTGAGGGGTGTCGCGGGTTGTTGTTCGGCGTCGAGGACGCGGTGTGCGAGGAGGGCGTCGGGGTCAGCGCGCCGCGTGGTGGCGCTTTGCCCGAGCCAGCCGCCGGCGACGTAGAGCGTGGCTTCGGCGAGTCCGTAGCAGGGGAAGAGGGCCTCGCGCCGGAAGCCTGCGGGTTCGAAGCGTCGCGCGAAGCGGTCGAGGGTGTCTGCGCGTACGGGCTCTGCGCCGCAGAAGGCGACGCGCCAGGAGGAGAGGTCGAGGGTGTTGAGCTCGTCCTGTGTGATCTTGCGCGTGCAGAGGTCGTAGGCGAAGTTGGGTCCGCCGCTGGTCATGCCTCCGAAGCGTGTGATGGCCTGGAGCCATCTGGCGGGTCGTTTGAGGAAGGCGACGGGCGACATGAGGGCGGTGTGTCCGCCGAAGTAGTTGGTTTGCAGGACTTTTCCGACGAGGCCCATGTCGTGGTAGGTGGGGAGCCAGCCGACGCCGACGTGTTTTTCGGCGTGTCCGAAGCCGCGCCAGATCTGGGCCGAGTTGGCCATGAGGTTGCCGTGCGAGATCATGACCCCCTTGGGTGTGCCCGTGGAGCCCGAGGTGTATTGGAGGTAGGCGAGCTGCTCCGGGGGTGTGTGGAGCGGCGTCCAGGGGCCCGCGTCGGGGAGGTCGTCGGTGGTGATCCAGTGGACCTGCGCGAACTCGGGGGCGAGGTGGGCGAGGGGCTGGACGAGGTGGAGGAGGGCGGAGGAGGTGAGGACGGCGCTCGCGGCTGCGTCGCGCGCGATGGCCTGGAGCCTGGGGAGTGTGCGGTCGAGGCGTCCGGGGTCGGGTGGGTAGACGGGGACGGCGATGATGTGTGCGGCGAGGCAGCCGTAGAAGGCTTCGATGAAGTCGAGGCCCGGGGCGTAGAGGAGGATGGCGCGTGCGCCGGGCGGCAGCTTGCTGCGGAGGGCGTGTGCGATGCGGCAGGTGGCGTCGCGCAGCTCCCCATAGCGTCGGGTCTGCTCGGGTGCGTCGCCTTCGTTGAGGAAGGTGAAGGCGAGGTCTTCGGGCTGGGTTTCAGCGCGGTGGTGGAGGACCTGGGTGAGGTTGGAGAGGCGGAGGCGTTGGATGGGGTCGTTGTGCATGACGCGTGCTCAGGTGGTGAGGAAGCGGGCGCTGTAGAGCTGGAGGGCGCGCCTGTCTTCGATATTTTTGATGTTGAATTGCTCAGTTGTATAGATGTGACGTCCGGCTTTGTGTTGGCGGTTGTTGTGGAGCCAGGCCTGCATGGCCTCGTGGGCTCCTTCGCCGGGGGTGCGTCCAGCGCGTCGTTGGAGGTCGAGCGCGGCCTGGACCGGGTCCTGGACGAGCGCGCTGTAGTGGGCGTCGAGGACAGCGTCTGGAGGGAGGCTGGGCCGGGCGCGGAGGATGGCCGCTGCGGCGCTCTCGACGAGCCGCGTCGCGTAGGCGCCTGTGCGTTCGGGGTCTCGGGTGTTGGAGTCGAGGCGTTGGAGGGCCGAGCAGAGGCTGGCGAGGGAGGGGATCGTCTGGGAGAGGTCGCGGTGGAGGTGTATGACGTGCGCGTCGGGGAAGACCTCCAGGAGGGCGTCGAGGTGCCAGGCGTGGCAGGGGTCTTTGAGGACGAGGCGCTGTCCGGGGCGTCTCCAGAGGATGAGCTGGAGCTGCGCTTTGAAGTCCCGGTAGTGTTTGACGACGGCGTCGTGTTCGAGGGCGTGGAGCCACTCGACGTAGGAGGGGATGTGGTAGGTGAAGGCGTAGACCATGGAGGCGAAGCTCTTGCGCAGGAGCCAGCTGCACTCGTCGGGCGCCTCGGGGTGCATGGGGTGGATGCGGGCGAAGTCAGGCGAGGTGTTGTAGATGAAGTCGAGGATGCTCTGGGTGTTGCGCAGGGTATCCTGGAGCCAGGACGCGGGTGCGTCGGGTGGCGTGGTGGGGTTTTGCAGCTCCCAGAGGAGGGGTGCCCGGTTGGCGGGGTCACAGGCGAGGAGGTTGTGGAGGAGCGTGGTGCCTGTGCGCGGGAAGCCTGTGATGAAGAGGGGTGCTTCGATGGGGAGGTCGAGGATCTCGGGGTGTGCTTTGAGCGTCGCGGCGTTGCGCGCGCGCTGCTCCAGGGCGGTGATGAGATAGGGGACGGTGCGCCAGAGCCCCTGCGGGCTGAGCTCTGCTTCCTGGGTGAGGGCCTGCAGGAGCGCGTCGAGGGCCTGGAGGTAGTGGGGATCACCAAAGTCGTGGAGACCTGAGCGAGCTGTCGCCGCTGCGTGGAGTGCCGTGTTGTTCAGCATGTTCCGGTAGGTGTATTGGGTTTTGAGTGGCGCGTTGGGGCGAACGTATCACAGGGTGCCTACCCTACACGTCACCCCATCGTGCGTCAAGAGGCACGTAAACCAAAGCAGCGGGCGCCTTTTGCCGTTGGGAGAGGCGTCGCGGCGTGGGGCTCAGCGGATGTCAGGCGAGGTGGAGGGGGATGGGGCTCTTCCAGCGGGAGCGCAGGAGCTTGAGGAGGCTGTTGCCGTCGTGGTGAGGCTGGGTCTGGAAGGCGGCGTCTGCGATCTCGACGAGCTTGATGCGCTGCTTCCAGAAGGGGTGGGCGGCGAGGGCGGCGAGGTTCTCCAGGCGCCGGTTGAGGTACCAGGGGTGGGTGTAGTGGGGTGTCTGGGGCGGGGTGATGCGGAGCGTGATGGAGGGGAGCAGGTCGCTCTGCGAGGTCGTCGCGGCGAGGTCCAGGCGATCCAGCGCGTCCCAGGCGAGGTCCACGTGGCTGAGGTGGGCCAGCTTGCTGGCGGCGAAGCGGAGGAAGCCCAGCCCGTCTCTGGCCTGGAGGGCGACGCCGCGGGCGGTGAGGAGGCGCGGCTCGTCGTGTCCGTTGGCGGCGCGCTCCAGCCAGCGCGGCAAGGCGAGGCGGCGGGTGTTGGGGAGATCGCGGTGCTGGAGGTAGTCTACGGCGAGCTGGAGGTCCGGGCCCGAGGGGCAGCCCTCCAGGATGCAGCAGAGCTGATACCAGGTGTCGTCGTCGAGGGGGTCCTGGTGGGCGAGGTCGCGGAGTCGCTCCAGGCGCCCCTGGGGGTGCTCCTCCAGGGCGTAGGCGTGGAGGAAGTCCTGCTCCTCCATGTAGAGGGCGTCGTGGTGGGCGGCCCGGGGGTAGAAGGAGCGGTGTCCCTCGGTGACGGTGCCGAGGAGGATGAGGTCGATGCGCCGGGTCCGGCCTGGGTGGCGCGGCTGGCGCTGGGGCGGATACCAGCGCTGGTCGCACAGGATGACGTGCGCGCCGATGCCCTTGAGGAAGGTCTTGAGGCGTCGGCGCGGCAGGGCGACGAATTGTCCTGCGAGGAAGACGTGCTTGTCGCGAAGGTCCAGCGGGTCCATAGAGGGGCTCCGTGCAGGCAGCGCGTGAGGCGCGACCCAAGAGGGTAAGCGCTCTGGCGCCGCGCGCAAGGTGTTGACGGCGCGGTGTCGCCGTGCAACCCTGGCCGCTGGGAGGTAGCGCAGCGGTCGTCGCGCCTGTTTGCCGAGCAGGAAGACGCTGGTTCGAGTCCAGCCCTCCCTGCCCTGCCAGCAGGCGGTGCTCTTGAGGGCGGTAGCGCAGCGGTCGTCGCGCCTGCACGGCATGCAGTGAGGACGTCGGTTCGAATCCGGCCCGCTCTCCTCTGGAAGTGGTAGTGCAGCGGTCGTCACGTCGGACTCTCAATCCGTAGGCCGCAGGTTCGAATCCTGCTGGGATCACTTGGACGCTACGGCTTCGATCCCCTCCACAACGCGCTTCGCGCCGCTTCACCGCAACCCCGTCTGACACAGGATGACGCCCCGCGCCCTGGCTCGACACGCAGATGTGGGAGTCTATGTGGGAGTGAGCGTGGGAGTGAGCGTGGGAGTGAACGGCTCAAAAAAGAAGGGCCTGGCACCCAGCCAGGCCCTCTCTTCTTGGGCCAACGCCACCCCCTCCCGACCTGGCTTGTCCCCGTTTGTCACCCCATCGGGCGGACTGACGACCCCAAAGTGGGACCCAAAGTGGGAGCGGGCGAGCCCCGCACCACGAGGCTCGAAGGCTCGCGAGGTCCAGGGCTGGACGGCTCAGGTGGGGGCTACTCCCGCCCCGTATCCACCCGCCCTGCCCCAGCCGCCTTCGCATCCCCTTCCCGCAGGGAGGCCAGCTCCGCCTTGGCCTCCAACCTGGCGATCTCTTTGGCCGCGACCAGCGCCTCTCTCTCCAGCAGCTCGATCTTGAGCTTGGCGGCTTCGAGGTCGGCGGCCTTGACCTTGGCGGAGCGGTCCCATGCGGCGATGAACTGAGAGCCGACGAAGAGGGCGGCGACGACGACGGTGGCCCAGGGGTCTCCGGCGACGCGCTGGATGAGCTCGGGGGAGAGGCCAGCGGCTTCGGTGGGCTGGGCGGTGGCGGTGGCGGCGTAGCCGACGGTGGCTCCGAGGATGAGGAGGTGGAAGAGGACCAGGGGCCAGGAGCGGCGGGTGTCCTCCAGTGCGGCGCGGAGGGGGCCTGGCGGGGCGGGGGCATCGGCGCGGTGGGGTGCGAGGGGCTGGGGCGGCGCCTGGTCGGAGGCGTCGAGGAGATGGACGGCGTCGGTGGGGGTGGTCTGGGCGAGGAGGGGCATGGCGGGGCTCCGATCAGGTGAGAGGGCGGGTCAGGCGTTGGCGAAGAGGGCGGCGGGGTAGACGGTGCCGTCGCTGACGGCGAGGACGTAGCCGGTGTCGGCGGGGGTGGCGTCCTGGATCACCTGGCGGCGGAGGCCGCGGAAGGGGTAGATCTGGCGCCAGCTCCCCAGGAGCTTGCCCCGCGTGAGGCCGTACAACGGGAAGGGGCACAAGATGATCTTGCCGTCGGGGGTGGTGAATCGGTCGTCGCTGACCGTGAGGTACGTCGTGAGGTAGCCCGAGATGTACTCGGTCACCGAGGAGTCTGGGTAGTAGGCATACCCCAGGAAGTAGCCCGACGATGTACCCGGGTACGGGGTGAGCAGGTTCCCTGTGCCTCCTGGATTGCCGTAGGGACCGCCAGTCCCGATGCCGAGGGTGGGGTAGGCATGACCGGTGCTGGAGAAGGCGTAGATCCTGCCGTTGGCGTCGGCGTACTCGGCGGTCGAGGGCCGCAGGGTCGCGCCCATGAGAGCGCAGTGGACGACGTAGCCTGACGCCGTGTCCTCCATCACCACGAGGCACTGCTCCTCGTTGGCGAGGAGCCAGACCTGGTCTACAGCCCCCGTCCCGCTGTAGTTGCAGA
>CAUJGC010000110.1 GCA_963169075.1 Myxococcota bacterium | reverse complement strand
GGCCCCCCCGTGACGGGGGGCACCGACGGGTCGCTGAGGGCGACATGCAACAAGACCGCAGCCTTCGGGCTGCGGTCTTGTTGTTTATGGGGTCCCTCAATCCCAGCGGCTCGTGACGGTGAGGCCGAAGCGGTAGAGGGTGCCGGTTTGCCCGCTGACCCCATCGACGACGCGCAGCGTCCAGACGCCGTTGACCGGCTCATCCCCCGAGAAGCCCCGGACCACCGCGTCGTCGAGCCAGAGCTCACGGGCGTTGACACCCTCCGCAACCAGGACCTCGGCGCCGATGGGGTTGACGAGGGTGACGCGGAGGTCAGCGGTGCGGGGATGATCGATCCAGAGATCCACGCGGACCTCCACGTCCACGCTCGCCAGCCCGTAGGCCACCACCGTCGCCTGCGCCTCGCCGCGATCCGGGATCGCCTGCTCAGGCGACACCTCAAAGCTCCCCGTCAGCCACGCCGGGGCGCAGCTTCCCACGCCGCCCTCCCCTGCCCCGACACATTGGAGGCCCGCGCCTGCCGGACAAGCCGCCTCCGCCGAGCAGGACGTGTCCTGCGCCGGGTGGGCAGGCGCCGCGAGGTCGATGCAGCGGCCGCGCTGGATCTCAGGGGCCACGCCGACGCAGCGCAGCCCCTCGGCGCAGGCCGCGTCGCTGGCGCAATCGCGGCGCTCGGCTCCCCAGGTCACCGTGCACCCGTAGAGATCGCCGTCCTGGATGCGCGCCGCGAAGGTCGTGGTGCCCTGCTCGAAGAGCGCGCCGTAGGAGTTCTCTCCAGCCCCATACTCCAGCCCGGTGAAGGCCCGGCGGTTGGAGGCGTCCCAGAGCTGGACGCGGTGGATCTCGCCGCCGTCCACCGCGTCAAAGGCCTCCTCCCGCGTCGTCGGTTCCCAGGCCGACACGCCCACCGCTGCGATCACCTGCGCGACCTCCGCATCACTCAGCGCGGAGCCCGCGGTGAGCACCTCCCGCGAGAGCACCACCAGCGCCCCCGAGGTGAACACGTCGCGCCAGGTCGCCCCGAAGACGCACGCCCCATCCAGGCGCTGGTTCACGACCGCCTCGACGCACGCAGGGAGCACCTCCCGCGTCACCTCGTCCAGCGAGCGCGCGCAGAGGTCCGCGGGCGGCGCCGCGCTGGCGCAGAGCGCGTCCAGGGTCGGCGCGATCACCTCCGGGTCCGCGCAGGCCTCCACGAGGTCCCGGGTGCTCCCCTGAAACTCCCCATCGGCCTCCCAGTCCGCGACGCAGCCCTCGATGCGCGCCGCGAACGCCTCCGGGCACGCCCCCTCGGCGGGCGTCACCGGCTCAGGCGGCAGGCACTCGCCCGACTCGCACCGCGCCTCCAGCCGATAGCGTCCGCGCCCGCGTCCGTCCGCGGTCCCGACCACGATCAGATACTCCCCCGCCTCGTCCAGACGCAGCGAGCTGATGCGCGAGAGCCGCCCCCACCCCGCGTCGTCGTCAAAGGCCCGCGCCGTCTCCCCGAACCCCGCAGCCCCATTCCGCGGCCCGTATACAAAAAGAGAGGTGTCCAGGTTTCGGCTGGAGCCCTTCTGGGTCACCTCCAGCGTGACCACCGCCCCAGCCTTCGCCCGCAGCGTATACCCGTGAAACTCCAGATCGCCGGTGAACTCGCCAGCGACCGCCTCTCCGTAGGCCAGCGCGCCCTGGTCTGTGACCCGCGCGCCCACGTCCGCCTTCCCTGCTCCGACCGGCGGCGCGAGCAGCGCCCCCTTCGAGGCCTCCTCAGCGCCCTCCGGGTCGCCGCACCCCCAGACCCCTGCCAGACCAAGCAACCCCAGGACCAGTACGCGAAGGCGCCGCATGTGAAGCTCCACAGCTTGAAGAGGACCTCAGCTCCCAAGAGCCAGCGGGGAGATAACAACACACTGCGCGTATGTCAACCCCTCTCAGCGCCGCAACCCCCTCGGGGGCGTTGCTCCGGGCCAGAGCCCGGAGCTTACGCCCCCGGGGGGGTCACTCCGAGCCCATGCCGTCCATCGTGCCGTCGTCCTGCATACCGCGGGAGAGGCGGAGGAGGAGGGCCTTGCGGTCGTCGGGGGTGCCCGGGGCGAGGTGGAGCTGGATCTCCATCATGTCGAGGGTGAAGAGGAAGACCTCCAGCTCGGTGGGGGTGACCATCCCGGCGGGCATGGCCTCGGCGATCTCCTCTTCGGTGACGAAGCCGCGGAGGCGCCCCTGGCGGAGCAGCTCGCGCTTGGAGCCCTGGACGTCGTAGCCTTCGGGGGTGGCGTCGGGGTGGGGATCGGGTGTGGAGTCGGGGGTGTCGGTCATGGGGTGGGGGCGCCTCCTGGGCGCGGGGGGTCAGTCGCCTCGGCGCCAGGTGGAGAGCCAGGCTTCGTCGGGTTGGAGGATGTGGAGGGCGTCTCCGAGGAGGTAGAGGCTGCCGCAGATGAGGGCGGGCTGGTCGCGGGCGATCTCGCGGGCGCGGAGGAGGGCCTCGGGGAGGAGGGGCGCGATCTCGACGTGGGGGGCGCCGTGGGCGGCGAGGGCGGCGGCGAGGCGCTCGGGTGGGGCGGCGCGCTCGGTGAGGGCGCGGGTGACGATCCAGGCGGGGAGGTGGGGTGCGAGGGCGGCGCAGAGGCCCTCGACGTCCTTGTCCTGCATGGCGCCGAGGAGGCCCACGGGGGTGGGCGTGGGGAGGGTGTGGAGCCAGGCGGCGAGGGTCTGGGCTCCGGCGGGGTTGTGTGCGGCGTCGAGGAGCCAGGGGCCGCGGAGGTCGGGTGTGGGGCCGAGGGTGACGCGCTCGCGTCGGGCAGGCCAGCGGTAGATGGCGAGGGTGTCGGCCCAGAGGGTGTCGGGGAGGTGGGGTTCGAGGGCGAGGGCAGCGGACCAGGCGAGGCGGGCGTTGGTGGCGAAGTCGCCCTGGAGCCACGCGGGGAGGGGGGCGGGGGCGGGGCGGAGGGGGAGGAGCCGGGCGGGGAGGCGGAGGGCGACCTCCAGGAGCGCGGCCATGGCCTCGGGGGGCTGCGGCGAGGCGAGGAGGGCGGGCTTGTGGGGGCGGAGGGTGCCGGCTTTTTCGCGGGCGATCTGGGTGAGGGTGTCCCCGAGGTAGGCCTGGTGGTCGTAGCCGAGGGTGGTGATGACGGTGAGGTCGGGCTCGACCGCGTTGACGGCGTCGAGGCGCCCGCCGAGGCCGACCTCCAGGACGGCGGTGGTGACGCCGCGGCGCTGGAAGAGGACCAGGGCCATGAGGGTGGTCAGCTCGAAGAAGGTGAGGCGCTGGTCGGGGGGGAGGTCGTCGGGTGCGGGCCAGCCGAGGCGCGCGGCAGCCTGGGCGCCGAAGGCGAGGAGGTCGGGGGGGAGATCGTCGAGGCCGCCGAAGGCGGCGAGCGCGGCGCTGCCGACCTCAAGCACCTCCTGGGGGGTGACGGGCCAGCCGTTGACGCGGAAGCGCTCGCGGACGTCGAGGAGGTGGGGTGAGGTGTAGAGGCCGGTGGTGTGCTGGGCTTGGGCGAGGAGCGCGGCGAGGAGGGAGGCCGTGGTGCCCTTGCCGTTGGTGCCTGCGACGATGACGCAGCGCATGGCGCGGTCGGGTGCGCCGACGCGGTCGAGGGCGGCGCGCATGCGCTCCAGGCCGAGCTTGACCGCGAAGCGGTTCTGGGCGAAGAGGCGCGCGCTGAGGTCGCGGTAGAGGGCGTCCTCGCGGTGAGGGCGCGGGTCAGTTGAGGAACTCGAAGCGGTCATGCAGCTCCAGGTACATGAGGAGCTTGTCGTAGGCCTCGCGGTTTCGGATGGTGAAGACACCATCCTCATGGACGTCGATGAGGCGGTCCTTGACGGCCTTGGTGAGGATCTCGTCCATCTCGGCGGGCTCGATGCCGAGGACGGCGGCGAGGTCGTCGGGGACGAGGGGGACGCCCTCGGAGCCCTGGAGCGAGGAGGCCTTCCACTCGGCGCGGAGCTGGTGGAGGAGGCGCGCCATGGGGCGTCGGAGGGCGAAGTTGCTGAGGCGGAACTGGGCTCGGGTGATGCGTGTGGCGAGGCGCTTGAGCATCTGGAGGGTGATGGCCGAGTTCTGCTGGATCATGGCCTCGAACTGCTCGGCGGGGACGACGAGGAGCTGGGCGTCTTCGAGGACGGTGGCGGTGGTGGGGCGTGTGGTCTTCATGACGAGGGCCAGCTCGCCGCAGAACTCGCCCTTGCCCAGCTCTTCGACGGTGACCTCGGAGCGGAAGACGCGCTTGGTGAGTCGGACGCGCCCGCTCTGGATGACATAGACGTCGGTGCCCGGGTCGCCCTCTTCGAAGAGTATGGTGCCCGCTTTGAAGGTTTTGGCGTAGTTATCCACGTCACTCCTGCCACGAGAGGGGTCAAGTTGCGTCGCTGTAGCCGTGCTGGCCAAGCCAAGCTGCGGTGTGGGGTGCTATCTGCGCCGCCCGGTCCGCGAGCGGGCCGAGGAGATGGCGAGCCAGGAACGCAAGGTCCGGTGCCTCATCGACATCGTACCAGAATCCCCCCAGCGCACCCAAGCGTTTAGCGCGTCGGAGGGCATCAACGGTCTCGTTCAGGGTGCGCGGGGAGGACCAGGCGATGGGTCCGCGCAGCTCGGGGAGGGGTGTGCGCGCTGCGATGAGGACATAGCCGCCGTCGAAGCTGGGGGCGATGGCCCAGGCGTCGCCAGCCTGGAGGGCGCGCTGGGCGTCGAGGATGAGGTGTGCGGGGAGGGTGGGGGAGTCGGAGCCGATGAGGGTGACGGTGTCGAAGCCTGCGTCGAGGCCCTCTTCGATGGCGCAGGCCATGCGGTCCCCGAGATCGGCGCCGCGCGGGGGGACGATCTGGACGCCGAGGTCGCGCAGGGCGTGGAAGATGGGGTGTTGGGGATCGCCTGCGGCGGAGATGCGGCCGGTGGTGTCGGGGAGTGCGCCGGGGGCGAGGAGGCGCGCGGCCTGATCCCGGAGGAAGCAGGCGTGGAGGTCGGCGGCCTGCTGGGGGGTGAGGGCGGGCTGGAGGCGGGTCTTGACCTGCCCGGCGACGGGGGCCTTGGCGAAGAGGGTGAGGAGGTGGCGCATGGTCATCCTCAGCGGCCGGCGTAGCGGTAGATGGTCCAGAGGATCTTGTAGCCCGCCATGACGGTGCCCTTGAGGGTGCCGGTGACCTTGCTGACGCCGACGCGCTTGCGGTAGCGGACGGGGATCTCATCGCAGCGGAGGCCGTGCCTGGCGGCCTTGACCTGCATCTCGACGGTCCAGCCGTAGTCGGGGTCGCTCATCTGGAGGGCTTCGAGGGCGTCCCAGCGGATGGCGCGGAAGGGGCCGAGGTCGGTGAAGCGGACGCCGTAGAAGGCGCGGATGAGGGTGGTGGCGAGCCAGTTGCCGAAGATGGCCTGGGGGAGGAGTGCGCCGGGCTCGTGCTCGCCGCGGGCGCGGCTGCCGATGACGAGGTCGGCGCGTCCGTCGAGGATGGGCTGGACGAGATCGGTCAGCTCCTCGGGGTGGTCGCTGTAGTCGCCGTCGAGGAAGACGCAGATGTCGGGGGGATCGCGGCGGACCTCGGCCAGCGCGGCGAGGCAGGCGGAGCCGTAGCCGCGCCTCGGGGCGGGGACGACGGTGGCGCCGGCCTCGCGGGCGATGGAGGCGGTGGCGTCGGTGGAGCCGTTGTCTCCGACGACGACGCGTCGGACGACGCCCCAGGGGATGTCGCGGAGGACATGGCCGATGGAGCGCTCCTCGTTGAGCGCGGGGATGACGACGTCGATGATCATGCGGGCTCCTGGGTGGCAGGCGTCTGGCGCTGCGGCTCGGCTCTTAGCAGAAGTTGACGCGGCGATCCACCGTGCGACACTGGCCTTCGCAGTGTGGAGCCGGGCTCCACCCCTACGCCAAGGTGCAAGTCATGGAAGACGCGATCACCCGAAACGCCCTCCCGGCGGTCCCCAGCGCATGGATGACGCTGGAGGATGCCTGCTCGACCCTGCGGATCACGCCGCGCCAGCTTGGGCAGCTGGTCCACCTGGGCCAGATCGAGCGCCGCAACACGGGGCGCGCTGCGCGCTACCGCGTGGGCGCCTCGGCGGAGGCGCCCTCCCCTGCCGTGGAGAGCGGCGAGTATGCGGCGGCGCTGGCCCAGCGCCTCTTTGAGCTGGAGGCGGAGCGCTCGGCGCTGCGGGAGCGGCTGCGTGCGGTGGAGCGGGAGAACGTGGCGTTGAGCGCGGAGAACCGCCGCCTGGAGGCGGAGCGAGACCACGCGATCTCGCGCTGGTTCGCCGCCCGCGAGGAGCTGCGGACGCTGATCGGCAACGCCTACGGCGCGCTGGCCGAGACGCGCTCGCGGGTCACGGCGGCGCTTCAGCAGGTGGTTTGAGGGCGTCCTGGGCTCGACGCGCCGCCTCCTGGCGGCGCTTGAGCTCGACGCGGGGATCGTAGGCGCGATCCGCCTCCTGCTTCTTGCGGAACCAGAGGCTCGCGACAAAGATGAAGTAGACGTACGCCAGCCCCAGGAACATCGCGCCGCCCAGGATGAGGCGGTCGATGAGGAGATCGGCCGGGGAGGCCAGGAGGCCGAAGGCGATGGAGATGATCCCCAGGATCAGGAGCACGATCTTGTGGCGGTGACGTTGGATCATTTCTTGGGCCTGATGATCAAGAAGCTGTCTCCGTCAGGGAGGAGCACATAGGAGCGCTCGTAGCCGGGCCAGCGCAGATCGCGCTCCTCCAGGAGCTTCGCGGTGACCAGGGCGTCCAGGCTGGGGGGCAGCTCGCCCTTGCGGACGCGCCACGTCTCCACGGCCATACGGATGCGCTCCAGCTGTGCCGCGGTGCGCGGCTCGCGGAGCGGGGCGGTCTGCGCGGCCGTCGCGCCCTCCCCTTCCCCGCTGCGCTGCCCCAGGTAGGTCCCGACGGCCAGCGCGAGGACGGTGATGAGGAGGAGCGCCGTCACACCATAGTAGATGAGGCTCTCTTTGAAGGTGCGCCCGCCCTCGCGGCGCACCCGCACCTGGGTGAAGGCGCTGGCCTCGGCGCTCTCGGGGGCGGGTGTCTCCGCGATGGCGCCCGCGGGGGCGACCTCGATGTGGTCGGCCCGGGCCAGGAGGTAGAGGGAGGCGTAGAGCTGGTAGATGGGGTAGCGCGCCAGCGGCAGCAGGGAGGAGACGCTGCGGCTGGGGTGGACGAGGCTGAAGAGGCGCTGGTCTTCCTTGGTGAGCCGGTGGCGCACGACCTCCTGCTCCGGGATGGGGCCGTCGATTTTCTTGCGGAAGGCGATGGCGCGGTCGGGGATGACCGCCTCGATCTCGGCCCAGCGCTCCAGGTGCTTGAGGGAGCCGGCGAGGAAGTCCTTGGGGGTGATGGGCGGCGCGGGGGAGGGCTTGCCGGTGGGGGCGCCGCTCTCGAAGCGGAAGGCGCCCTCGGTCCAGCGGACGGCGTCGAAGAGGTCCTCGGCCATCTGGAGCTGGAGCAGCTCGCCCAGGACGACGCCGTCGAGCTTGCGCTCCGCGACGAGGATGTCTCCGACGTGGCCGCCGCCGCTCTCGGCGCGGGCGATGGCCTGGCCGATCTCGGCCTCGGGGACGTACTCGCCGCGGCGGATCAGCTCCCCGATCCGCAGATCGGGGCGCCGCAGCCGGGACTCGGTGCCGACGATGAGGCCGTTGCGGAAGAGGATCGCCAGGCGCTCATGGCCGCTCTGGCCGCGGGTGACGGTCAAGCGCCCGCTGGAGGAGCGCGAGCCGAGGATCTGGAGCACGCTGGTGAGCGGCCGTTCTTGCAGAGTCCCTTCCAGGTTCATCGTGTCCCTCCGGCGCTGCGCGTCGCGTCGCGCTGATCCAGCTTCGCCGCCTCGGGTGCGCGGGGGTCGCCCAGGAGGGTCGCCACCAGCCCCAGGAGCAGCCCGAGCACCACCGCGATCCAGCCCGCCTGGGCCAGCCCGTCCCAGCTCACCGCCTCGATCTGGCCCATGCGCGGGGCGCGGTCGAGGCCGCTCCACACGGCCCCCAGGCCGAAGGCCACCAGGAGCACCCCCACCAGCCCCAGGGCGCTCCCCCGGAGCGCCGCGCCGAGCCCCGGCGTGAGGAGGTTGCCCAGGCGCAGCGTCCAGCGGGCCTGGGTGACCCAGCGCTGGGCGATCTCCTCGTGCGCCACCCGCTCGTGGTAGGTCAGGTTCCCCCCGCCGAAGCACGTCGCGCAGGTCTGGCAGACCTCGCCTCGCGCGGCGCGGGGGCCCTCGGCGCGCTCGAACATCTCCTGGCCGCAGCGGCGGCAGCGCCGGGCGGCCTTCAGCGCGATCCCCGCCAGCGTCAGCAGCACCAGGGCCGCCGCCGCGCCGCCCGCCACCTGCTCCATCGAGCCCAGCGGCAGCCCGCCGAGCGCCCCTCGCCAGGCCGCCGCGCCGCCTTCGCCGTCAAAGCGCCGCTGCTCCCAGATCCCCGCCAGCGCCTGCGGCGAGGCGGGCATCAGCTCGAACCAGAGGTTGACGGTGCGCTCGGCCTCGACGGAGCGCTCGGCGGCGTCGCCGCCGCCGAGGAGGATGGCCTGCTGGACCTCGGTCTGGGCGTCGGCGTCGCGCCCCTCCAGCTCATGGAGGCGCGCCAGGTTCAGGCGCGGGGCCCAGAGGGTCGGGGCGTCGCCGCTGGCGTCCCGCAGGAGCGCGCCCGCCTCGGCGGGCGCGCCGGTCATCACCCGCGCGACGGCCAGGTTGTTGCGCGCCGCCGCCCGGAGCCGCGCGTCCAGCGTCGCGTCCCCCGCCAGCGGCTCCAGGGCCTGGGCGGCCTCGGTGTAGCCCGCGCCCTCGCGGGTGGTCTGCAGGAGGCGCGTGGCGTGGATGAGGCGCCGCGCGGCGCCCAGGCCGGGCTCCTCGTCTTTCTTGTCGGCCCCGGCGGCCAGGACGCGCTCCGCGCAGGCCATGTCGCAGGGGGTGGCGCTGGCCCGCCAGACCTCGTAGACGTCCGAGGCGGGGAAGCGGAGCGCGCGCTCGCGGAGCGAGGCCGCGGTCGGCAGCGCCGCCAGCCCGGCCAGCACCAGGAGCGCGGCGCCGCGCTCCGCCCAGCCCATGTAGGCCCCCAGGAGGGCCAGCCCCGTCAGGAGGCTCGCCACAGGCGAGCCCGTCAGGAGCCCCGGCGCCGCGATGAGGGCCAGCCCCAGGAGCTGGAGCTGGCCCACCGTCGCCCCGCGCGGCAGCAGGCGCGAGGCGTCCGCCGCCAGCAGGCGCAGGTGCCGCGTCATCGCCAACGCCAGCAGCGCCACGCCGACCAGCCCCAGCCCCCAGACGAGGGCGTGGACGCCCTCGGCCAGCGCCTCGTAGCGGGTGGGCAGCCAGCGCAGGCCTTTGGACCAGCCGGCGCGGAGCGCGCGCCAGGCCGGGAGGACGGCGCCCGGGGAGCGGCGCAGCTCCAGGGCCACCTGCGCGAACTCGGGGGCGGGCAGGTGGGGGTCCGCCTGGCGCGCGTCGCTCAGGCGGGCCTCGGCGCGGGGGAAGTCGCCGGCGTCCATCGCCGCCGCGGCCTCCTGCACCATCGCCAGCCCGTGCCACGTCCGGGGGGTCTGCCCCAGCTCGCGGCTCAGGCGCATGAAGCTGTCGAAGTGGCGCTCCCGGGCGTCCTCGACCTCCGTCTCCCGCCAGAGGCCCCACTGGACCTCGGCCTGGATGGGGGCGGCCTCGGGGGGGCGGACGGCGCCCGCCGAGCGCTCCACCGCCGCCGGGACGCGGGTCTTGCCGCCGCGGCGCAGCGCCTTCTCGACGTCCAGATCGGGCTGGGGCTGCCCCAGCGCCGCAGACGCCCCGAGGAGCATCACCAGCCCTGCCAACGCGCCGATCCCGGCGCGCCGCCAGCCTGAGGGGTCACCTTGCATGCCTCTCCTCCATCCTGTGGGGACAAACCGGGATGACCCGGGCGCCCCATTCTACCCCGACATGCCTCCGGTGGCCAATCTGCACGTGCAGGCGGCGCGCGATTTGCTGCGCCAGGGGCGGCGCGCGTCAGGGATTGCGCTGTATCTTTGGATAGGGTAGGACTCTCGCGGCGCTGCACAGGCGGCGCCTCCCGACCCAGGATCTCCCCATGGCCTCCCCCTCCGATGTTCGCCGCATGCTCGCCCACCTCCGCCCGGAGGTGCCTCGCTACGGGCTCGGCCTCTTGAGCCTCTTTGTGGTGAACCTGAGCGACGTGCTGGCGCCGCTCTTTTTGGCGACGGCGGTGGATCTGGTCGCCGCCGAGCTGGGCGGCCCGGCCGCGCGGACCCCGCCGCTCCTGGCCTGGGCGGGGCTGGAGGCGTCGGCGCTGGGGCTGATCGGCGCGGCGGTGGCCTTCATCGCGCTCTCGGTGATCGCCAACGCGGCGCGCTACCCGATGCAGATGCAGATCGGGGTGCCGTCGCACCGCATCGGGCAGCGCCTGCGCAACGCGCTGGTGGACAAGCTCCTGCGGCTGCCGCGCACCTTCTATGATCGGGCCAGCTCGGGGGATCTGATGTCGCGGGCGACCTCGGACATCGGTGCGGTGCGGATGTTCTTTGGGCCGGGGATCATGATCGGGTCGGACACGGTCTTCCTGGTGGTGTTGGTGCTCACGGCGATGTTCTCGATGTCCTGGGAGCTGACCTTGATCGCGCTGCTGCCGCTGCCGCTCATCGCGCTGGTCACCAACGTCCTCTCCCACGCGGAGTTCAAGCGCTCCAGCGCGGTGCAGGAGGATCTGGCCCGGCTGACCGAGCAGGCGCGGGAGAGCTACGCGGGGGCCTCGATCATCCAGGGTTACGCGCGCGAGGGCTACGACCGCGCGCGCTTCGAGGCGGCCTCGGCGCGGCACCGCGACGTGAACCTGGCGCTGGCGCGGGTCAACGCGCTCTTTGAGCCGACGCTGGACTTGATGTTGGGGCTCTCCACGGTGCTGGTGCTGACCTGGGGCGGGATCCAGGTGATCGAGGGGGCGCTCTCCATCGGGGCGTTCATCGCGTTCCTCTTCCTGGTGCGTCAGCTCTCGGGGCCGATGATCGGCTTTGGGTGGGCGGTGTCGCTCTTCCAGCGGGGTCGGGCCTCGCACCATCGGCTGGAGGAGCTGCACGCGGAGCCGCTCACCATCCTGGACGCCCCGGACGCCCGGCCCAGCGCGGGTCCGGGGCGCCTCACCCTACATGACCTCACCTTCACCTACCCCAAGCGCCCAGACGAGCCCAGCGCGCCGCAGGCGGCGCTGCGCGGCGTCTCGCTGGAGGTTGAGCCGGGGCAGCGGGTGGGCATCATCGGGCCGGTGGGCTCGGGCAAGAGCACGCTGGTCTCGCTGCTGACGCGGCTCTACGAGCCGCCCGCCGGGTCGATCCTGCTGGACGGCGAGGACATCCGGGAGGTGAAGCTGGAGGAGCTGCGGGGTCGGATCGTGCTGGCGCCTCAGGAGACCTTCCTCTTCTCGGACACGGTGGCTCGCAACATCGACCTCACGCAGCCTCATCCGTCGCCGGAGTCCATCCGGCGGCTGCTGGAGCTGGCCTGTCTCCGGGACGAGATCGACGCGCTGCCGCAGGGCATCGACGCGCTCCTGGGGCCGCGCGGCGTCAACCTCTCGGGGGGTCAGCGCCAGCGGCTGGCCATCGCGCGGGCCATCGGGGCGGCGCCGGATCTCTTGATCCTGGACGACTGCCTCTCGGCGGTGGACTCGCGCACGGAGGACGCGATCCTGGCGAACCTGGACGTGATCTTCGCGGGGCGAGCGGGGATCATCGTCTCGCACCGTGTGGCGGCGGTGTCGCGCTGCGACCTCATCGTGGTCCTCCAGGGGGGGCAGATCACCCAGCGCGGCACCCATGACGCGCTCCTGCGCGCGCCCGGCTACTACGCCGAGATCGCCCGCGAGCAGACCCGAGGCGACCACGCATGACCGCTCCCCAGCCCGCCGACGCGCCCGCTGCGCGGCTCTCCCGCGCCGAGCGGGAGGTCCTGTCCTTCGCCGCCGATCCGCTCCTGCGCAAGATGCTGGACGAGGAGCGGGTGGAGTCGGAGTCCTTCGATCTCACGCTGCTGGTGCGCCTGCTGCGCTACCTGCGTCCCCACGCGGGGCTGGCGGCGACGGCGGCGGCGCTGGCCTTCGTGGAGGCCTTCACGCTGACGGGGCCGGCCTGGATCATCGGGCTGGCGGTGGATCAGCTGCGTGAGGCGCCGCGAGCGGACGCGCCGCTGGCGGACGCGGTCATGGAGGTGGGCGCGGGGTTCGCGGCGTGGCTGGGCCGCGGCGAGGCGCAGGGGGCCTTGATCTTCCTGGGGGGGGTGACCTTCGCGCTCTGGTGCGTGAACTGGCTCCTGGGGATCACGACGGTGTATGTGGTCCAGAAGCTGGGGCAGCACATCGTGCACGATCTGCGGGGGCATGTTTTTTCTCACATATCGGGGATGGACGCGACCTTCTTCCACACGAACCCGGTGGGGCGGCTGGTCAATCGGACGACGTTTGATATCCAGGCGCTCTCGGATCTCTTCTCCAACGCCTTCGCGCAGGGGCTCCGGGACGTGCTCTTCATCGGCGTCCTGATCGGGGTGATGCTGACGCTGGACGCGCCGCTGGCGGCGATCATCATCGCGGCGTTCCCGCTGCTGCTGGTGGTGGCGTGGCTCTATCGGCGCTACGCGCGCCCGGCGCTGCGCTCCAACTCGGCGGTGCAGAGCCGGATGAACGCCTGGCTGGCCGAGAACATCGCCGGGATGCGGGAGAACCACCTCTACCGCACCGAGGGGCGGCGCCGCGCCGAGTTCCGGTCGCTCACCGACGCGCACCAGGCCTCCATCACGCACGTCATCCGGGCCTGGGCGCTGCTGCGCCCGGGGATGCTGCTTTTGAGCGGGGTCGCGACGGTGTTGATCCTGCTCCTGGGGCACCAGCGTGCGGCGGCGGGGATCATCTCGGTGGGGGTGCTGGTGACCTTTCTGCAGTACGCCATCCGGGTGTGGGTGCCGATCCGGAACCTGACCGAGAAGCTCAACGTCATCCAGACGGCGCTGACCTCGGGGGAGCGTGTCTTTCAGGTGCTGGACACGCCGCCGCGCCTCACGGATCTTCCCACCGCCGACCCCGAGCTGCACCCGACCCGCGGCGCCATCACCTTCGAGGGCGTGACCTTCGCCTACCCGAAGAAGGAGGCGCCGGCGCTGGAGGGGGCCTCCTTTGAGCTGGAGCCGGGGCAGATGCTGGCGCTGGTGGGGGACACGGGGGCAGGCAAGTCCACCATCGCCCGGCTCCTGGCGCGCTTCTACGACGCCGACGCGGGGCGTGTCCTGGTGGACGGGCGTGACGTCCGCGACTACACGCTGCACAACCTCCGCAGCGCCATCGCGGCGGTGCCGCAGGACGTGGTCATCTTCGCGGGCACCCTCCGCGAGAACATCACCCTGGGCCGCGAGGTCCCCGAGGAGCGCCTCTGGACCTGCGTCCGCGCGGTCTGCGCCGAGGGGCTGGTCCGGCGCTTCGAGCGGGGGCTCGACCATGTGCTGGAGGAGGGCGGGCGGACCTTGAGCACGGGGGAGCGGCAGCTCATCTCCTTCGCCCGCGCGCTGGTGCTCAACCCGCCCATCCTGCTGCTGGACGAGGCCACGGCCAACGTGGACACCCACACCGAGACGCTGATCCAGCAGGCGCTGGACACGCTCACCCAGGGGCGGACCTCGGTGGTGATCGCCCACCGCCTCTCGACGATCGTCCACGCCGATCTCATCCTGGTGATGCGGCACGGGCGCATCGTGGAGCGCGGCACCCACGGGGAGCTGCTGCGTCAGGGCGGCGAGTATGCGCGCCTCCACGCGCTGCACCATCAGCAGGTCGGGGAGCGTCGCGCGGCGGAGGCGGGTGAATAAGCGTGGCGAGGCTGCGTCCAAACCGCTTAGCGCACGGCGCGAGGCAGCGGAAGACAGCCCTCTGTTCAGGATGGACCCCGCTGCGCGCCGCAGGTAACCTCGCGCTGTTGGCCTGGAGCCCGGTCGAGGCTCCTGGAACCCCGGGCCGCCCAGGGCGACCCACGCACCCTCGGAGCTGATCTCATGCGACGCACGCCCTTCTACCTCCTCCTGAGCCTCCTCTGTGCCTCCCTGACCGCCCTCTCCTTCGCCTGCGGAGACACCGGCGAGGAGGGCGCGTCGTGCGATCCCGAGGACGAGCCGGACGAGGGCTTCGTCTGCGAGTGCGAGGATGAGAGCGACGTGGACACGTGCTTCCTCGTCAGCGACGGCGGCAACAACAGCGCCAACAACAGCGCGAACAACAGCGCCGACAACCCGACGGTGAGCATCGAGGACGCCTCGTTCAACCCCAGCTCCCTCACCATCGACGCGGGGACGACGGTCACCTGGGTCAACAACGACGTGGACGCGCGCAACGTCTACAGCCCGGCGGCCGGGCTCGATCTGAACATGGCGCCGGGCGAGAGCGTCGTCTTCGTCTTCAACGACGCGGGCACCTTCCAGGTCACCGACCGCGTCGCCGCGCTCCCCAACCTCAACATGACGATCACGGTGCGCTGAGGCGGGATCAGGGGGGTCCGGGGGAGCTTCCCCCGGCCGCCGGAGGCGCCCCCAAGACCCCCGCGCTTTTCGCCCCGCGCAGGCTTGTGCCCCCGCGCGGGGCGCTTTATACTTGGAGGCAAGAGCGCGTCTCGGTCGGGCAGCAGGCCCCTCCCACGGGGAGCCGCCCGCACCTGCAACTCCTCCTGCGCTGGAGCTTCCTTCATGCCCCCTCAAACACGACTCGGCGACAAGTCCCAGGTGCCCTCGGACGCCCACGGATGCCCCGCCTGCCCACACTCCTGCATCGGCCCCCTGACCGTCGGCTCCCCGGACGTCCTCGTCAACGGGAAGCCCGCCGGGCGCGTCGATGACACCGGCATCCACTCCGCCTGCTGCGGCCCCAACACCTGGGTCGCCGTCCAGGGCTCCGCCACCGTCCTCATCAACGGCAAGAAAGCGCACCGCCTCAACGACCCCGACCAGCACTGCGGCGGCATGGGCAAGATGGTCGAGGGCTCCCCCAACGTCATCACCGGCGACAGCGGCGGCGGCGGCGGCGGCGGCGGCGCGGGCGGCGCCACCGCCAACGCCGTCGGCGGCGGCGTGACCGGCGGCGGCATGGGCGCCGCCGCAGGCGCCGCCGCAGGCGCCGCAGCAGGCGCCGCGGGCGCCGCCGCGGGCGCCGCAGGCGCCGCAGCAGGCGCCGCAGCCGACGCCGCCAGCGCCGTCCAGAGCAACATCGAGCAGGTCAAGTCCGAGATCGAGCAGATCGCCCAGCAGGCCGAGGCCCAGATCGACCAGGTCCGCTCCCAGGTCGAGAACATCAAGGCCCAGGCCGAGGCCCAGATCCAGAACGTCCAGAACCTCGCCGCGCAAGCCCAGGCCCAGATCCAGGAGGTCCAGGGCAAGATCGACGAGATCAAGTCCAAGGCCCTGGAGGTCGTCTCCCAGGTCCAGGAGAAGGCCGAGGAGATCAAGGCCAGAGCCGAAGAGGTCATCGCCCAGGCCCAGGCCAAGGTCGATGAGGTCAAGGGCCAGATCGACAGCGCCATCAGCCAGGTCGAGGCCAAGGTCAACGAGGTCAAGGCCAAGGCCGAAGAGGTCGTCAACCAGGTCCAGGCCAAGGTCGATGAGGTCCAGGCCCAGGTCCAGGCCAAGGTCGACGAGGCCAAGGCCAAGATCGACGAGGTCAAGGCCCAGGTCGAAGCCAGGGTCAACGAGGTCAAGGCCGAGGTCGAGGCCAAGGTCAACGAGGTCAAGGCCCAGGCCGAGGCCCGGATCAACGAGATCAAGGCCCAGGCCGAGGCCAAGGTCGCTGAGGTCAAGGACAAGGTCGACGAGATCAAGGCCCAGGCCGAGGCCAAGGTCAACGAGGTCAAGGCCGAGATCGAGGCCAGGGCCCAGGAGCTGCGCGAGAAGGCCGAGACCGCCTACAACGACGCCAAGGCCCGCGTCGAAGGCGAGGTCCAGAAGATCGAGGCCAAGGTCAACGAGGCCCGCGCCCAGGCCGAAGCCAAGGTCAACGAGGTCAAGTCCCAGGTCGAGGCCAAGGTCAACGAGGTCAAGTCCCAGGTCGAAGCCGAGGTCGAGCAGGCCCGCGCCAAGGTCGAAGAGGCCCGCGCCAAGGTCCAGGAGAAGGTCGACGAGGTCAAGGCCAAGGTCGAAGAGGTCGAGGCCAAGGCCCAGGAGAACATCGAGAAGGCCAAAGAGCTCGCCGCCAAGGTCAGCGAAGAGGCCGCTGAGAAGATCGGTGAGTTCCAGGAGGAGATCCAGAAGGCCAAGGACAAGGCCCAGGAGCAGATCGACAAGATCGAGACCAAGGCCCAGGAGGTCGAGGACAAGGCCCGCGCCGAGATCCAGAAGGTCCAGGACGAGCTCAACGAGATCAAGACCGAGGCCGAGGCCAAGATCGAAGAGGCCAAGCAGAAGGCCAACGACAAGATCGAAGAGGCCGAGCTGAAGGCCCAGGAGGCCCGCGAGCGCCTCGAAGAGGCCAAGGCCCGCGCCGAAGCCCGCATCCAGGAGATCCGCGACCGCGTCCAGCGCGCCCGCGAGGACGCCGAAGCCCAGATCCAGGAGGTCCGCGACGAGGTCGCCGCCATCCAGGAGCGCGCCGAGGAGAAGATCAACGAGGTCAAGGCCAAGGTCGATGAGGCCAAGCAGAAGGCCGAAGAGATCAAGGCCGAGGCCGAGGCCAAGGTTGAAGAGGCCCGCCAGAAGGCCGAGCAGGCCATCGAGGACGTCAAGGGCAAGATCGACGAGGCCAACGCCGAGCTTCAGCAGCGCATCGACGAGGGCCAGGAGAAGGTCAACCAGATCAAGGACGACGCCAAGGCCAAGGTCGAGGAGGCCCAGGCCCGCTTCCAGGAGCTGCGCGACAAGGCCGAGCAGGAGTACAACGACGCCCGCGCCAAGGTCGAGGACTCCCTCGAAAAGGCCCGCAAGGTCTACGAGGACATCATGGAGAAGGTCGAGGATCTCAAGGGCGCCCTGGGCGCTTGACCCCCTGCCCTCCCAAGCGGCGCGGGCCGCATCCCCCCAGGGGGATGCGGCCCGCGTCGCTTGGGGCGGCGCGCCGCCCTACACGTGCTCCTCCCCCTCCGGCGGCGACGCGACATAGAGGCTCCGCACGAAGCGCCAGCCCGCCGCGAGCCCATTCTTGAGCTGCTCGATGAT